>NZ_JAHBDD010000078.1:0-4986 GCF_019956155.1 Pseudomonas sp. BF-RE-22
CGTCCGTCCAGTGACTAATTAGTTTGACTGACAGAACGCCATCGCCAGCAAGCCGGCTCCTACAGGTGGGTGGGATTTAAATAACCTTGGCGCCGCGTGCTTCCAGCAGTTCGCGCAATACCGAGCGATGGCAGTGCGCTTCATCTTCGCAATAGCAGCCGACGGCCAGCGAGGTGTGATGGGAGAGGGCTGCCAACAGATCCAGCAACTGGCTGGGCGCAGGCTGATTCATTTCAGCCTTGAACTTGCGCTTGAAGCCCTCCCAGGTTTTTTCATCTGCCGCCGCCTTGGCTTCGGCGACTAATTCAGCGCTGGGCGACAGCAGCGGTTGCCACACATCATAAAAATCCCGGCGGGCAAACTCAGCCTTCGGCACGCCACGAGGCGGGCGGCGTACGGTGCCTAACCGAAGGCCTTCATCGGGCAGGCGCGGTGAGCCGAGTCGTACGATATGAATTGGCATGGCTTATGGGTGCCGCGAGCCGTCAAACCACTCCATCGCCGTGCGCCAGATGCAAATCCCCAGAAAGTAGGCCGACATCAGCAACCAGAGCCCCATGACCATCGGGTTGATCACCGGATGGTTGATCACCAGCGACAAGCTGCACAGCAACCAGATGGCCGTCACGGCGATGTTGATCGGCATGAACCGGCGCACGCGAAACGGGTGCAGGAATTTCATCCGGGTCACGGTCAGCAACGCCAGGCCGATGACGGTGAGCAGGGTGATCCACGGCGACGGGGCGATGATGTACAGGCACAACGCAACCACGTTCCACGCGGCGGGGAAGCCCTGGAAGTAGTTGTCTTTGCTTTTCATGTTGACGTTGCAGAAGCAGAACAGCGACGAGACCAGAATCAGCGACACGGTCAGCAGCAGGGTGTAGTCCGGCAACGGGATGTAACGATAGATAAACAGTGCCGGGATAAACACGTACGTCAGGTAGTCGATGACCAGGTCAAGGATCGAACCGTCGAAGCTTGGCAACACCGACTGCACATTGACCTTGCGCGCCAGTGCGCCGTCGAGCCCGTCGACGATCAGCGCGACGCCCAGCCACAGCAGGCAATTGGTGGGCTGGTTTTCCAGCAGGGCGAGGGTGGCGAGGAAGGCTGTGACTACGCCAGTGGCGGTAAAACCATGGGCGCCCCATGCTTTGAGCCTGGCGATGTGTAGGGTGGATATCACGGGGGCGTTCTCCAGAAAGTGAAGCAAGCCAGTCATCACCCTCGTTGATCGGGGGCGGTGGCGAACCGGGTCGGGTTGCAGGTATCGACCGGAAATCCGGGAATAAGGTTCACCGTCTGTAAATCTTAGCTGGGTCGTCAAAAAATACTGTGGTGTTGGGTATGAAATCCTTCACCGAGGGGGAATGTCTTTGTCGTACTGCGCTTGCGTCCATTCTGGGGGGGATGGCCGGCCTGATCTTGCGGGTGTACCCGAAACCATTTTGGGAGTGAGACCGGCTTGCCGGCGATGGCTGTGTGTCAGGCGGCGATTTTTTTGAGGGAGTACATATCCATTCCTGCGGTAACGGCGGCTATTGGTTTCGCCCTTACGGCGAGTCCCTTTTTCAAACGCCAAAAAGGAACCAAAAGGCTTTGCCCCTGACGTACGGTGCCTCGCCAAGGCTCGCCATACCCTCGCTCCGGTCCTGCTCCGTGGGCCCGCCGCCATCGGCCATCCATGGCCGGGGGCGGCTAACCCGGCATCCTTGCCGGGTTGCCCACTGCGCAGAACCTCCACTCGGCCTTCCGACGGGGCAGATCAAGATCGAAAGCAAAGCAAAGCAAAGCAACAGCAGCAGACGCGGTAATTGGTCATGGCACCAATCAACTGTAGGAGCCGGCTTGCTGGCGATGGACGTGAACGATAACGCGTGCTGTCTGAATGAACGCGTTGCCCCGACGCTTTTCGCCGGCAAGCCGGCTCCTACAGGGAATCGCGTACGCTTTTGATTTTCGCCACTCATCAGGCCGAGCGTTAGCTCACGTTCCGCTTTTCGAAAGTGACTCGCCGTAAGGGCGAGATCGCCAGCCGTCATCAGCAAAACAATGGATATACCCCCAAACGCTTGAACACCACAGACAGCGAAGTCAGCCAAACGGTAATGGCGCAACGGCGTACGAGGACTATCGTTGCCTGACTGGATAACTCCAACCGATGAGGACGTCGTCATGAACACCAGCGATTTGCTCGAACAACTCTTGCGAGCCGGCCAGGGCTCGATGACGCAGCAAGGTGGCGGCGCACCTCAAGGCGGTCTTGGCGGGTTACTCGGTGGCCTGTTAGGCGGCGGTGGCGGTGCAAACGCCGGGTTGGGCGGTTTGCTCGGGGGCTTGCTGGGCGGCGGTTCGGCCATGGGTGGCGCGACCCAGCCTCGCTCGGGTGGGGGCACCAACTACGCAGCGTTGGCGTCCCTGGGGATGATGGCTTTTCAGGCGTATCAGGCCTGGCAAAGCAGCCAGGCGGCCGCGCCGCAACAGGCGCCGCGCACCGTGGATCTGCTCTCCGGCCCGGAAGTCGAGGACCACAGCCACGCGGTCCTGCGCGCATTGATCGCGGCGGCGAAGGCCGATGGCCGGATCGACGACGCCGAGAAACAAATGATCAGCACTGAAATCGGCCGCCATACCGATGACCCGGAACTGCAGCAATGGCTGGATGATGAAGTCGCCCGGCCGCTGGATCCCGCGGATGTGGCGCAGTCGGCGACGGACCCGGCGATTGCGGCGGAAATGTACCTGGCCAGCGTGATGTTGGTGGACGATCAGCAAGACGCCGAGCGCAGCTACCTGGATGAGCTGGCGGCGGCGTTGCAGATAGATCCGGATTTGCAGGTGCATCTGGAGCAGCAGGCCAAAGGTGGCGCGGTTTGACTGATAGCTTTTTGTAGGAGCCAGGCTTGCCGGCGAAGGCGTACTGACAGGCCCCTTCGCCGGCAAGCCTGGCTCCTACAGGGGCTGCGGTGATTTCGGAATCAGAAACGTAACCCCGTGCGCTTCGGCAATCTCCAGGATTCGCGGCAAATCCTCCGGCACCCTCAGCCGGTCCACCGCCGTAAAAAACTGGCCGCCGCGTGGGTCGGACACCACGCCAATCATCCTCGCGGTCGCGCTGATGTTTTTGTAGGCATGGATCGACCCACCGGGAATATGCACGTAGCCGCCGGCAGAAACGGTGGTGGACTTGCCCTCGACCGTCACTTCGACCTGCCCGTCGGTAACGTAGAAAGCCTCGTCCCACGGATGGAAATGCAGTGGCGGCCCGCCCCCTTGCACGCCTTCCTGAATGTGCATTTCAAAGGGTTTGCTCAGATCGCCGCCGGCGAGAACCGTGATCGCCTCACCCACCACATTGACCGGCCCCGGGGTTTTTTCGGGGGTGATGACGTGAACCGTTCGCATGATTGCTCTCCGGAGGATGTGTCCACTCCCGCTGAGTATATTCACTTGCCGGCGTGCCCAGTGCCCGGCCATCTGTCCGTCTGTCAGGGCAGTTTCAACCCCGATTGAATTTTCCCCCGGCGTTTCGCTCTGCTGCTCAGGCAATCACTGCCGAGGTGCGGTGGCGGGTGGGAATGAAGACGTAGCAGGATCTAAAGCCTGACGCTGACAGAGCGCCTGCGTCGTGGCGGCGAGCAAGACTCGCCGCCACGACGATTATTACTTGCTGACAGCCGCCGCCAGCAGCGGCCCAGCCTGCTCATCGGTGAGTGCCGCATGAACCTCCATGCTCATCAGGTCACTCCATTGCAGCACCCATTTTTGAATCTGTACGGCATCGTCGGTTTCCGCGATGCCAAAACCGCTCGAGCCACCGACGGCATGCCAGCGCCCGAGCATCTTGACGCCGGGGGGCGGGGCACCTTGGGTCTCGAGAAAGCGCTTGATCGCGCTGTTGCGGTTTTGCGGACTGATTGACCAACTGACCATGAATAACATCTGCCACCTCCTGATAGGGATTGGCACCTGTTGCTCTTCGCGCACCTGGCTGGCGCCGGGACCACGGTCACGCCTGTTTCCCGCTTCATCCTGACGGGCTTGAATGTCTTTCTCCCTTTGAGAAGGCATAGCAGCGCGCCGGGATTTGCGTACGACCGCTGATCCTCTTTCGTGGCATTCGGGAGTGTTGGGGGGCATTCAGCCGTCAAGCGTCGCGCAGCAGGTCGTTGGCGTTGAGCAGTTCGTAGGCGATTTCCGGACGTTTCTCCAGCCCGCGACGAATCGCGGCCGGGATCGCCTGGCGGGTTTTGCGGCACAGCCCCGGCAATTCGCCGATGGAGATGGCGATGCCGCGCATGGTGCGGACTTCGTTGAAGCCGGGGGCGATTTCGACCCGGATGCCCAGTTGTTCGAACATCCGCTGTTGCAGCCGTTCGAGGTCGCTCAGGCTCTGGAGATTTTCCAGGCGGTCGAGCAGGCGTTTTTCCTCGGCGCGGGTCAGGAACAGGATGCGCAGGTCCGCGCCCGCTTTTTCCAGCAGCGGTTCACGCTCGCAGTTGCAGGCACCGGGCGGGCAGGGTTGGCGGATCGGCATCGACGTGGTCATAGGGGTCAATCATAGAGCGCCCTTTGTGTGTTTGCCCATATGCCCCGACTCTTGCGGATGTACCCGGCCCCTGTAGGAGCTGGCTTGCCGGCGATAGCGGTCTATCCGGCGACTATTTTCTTTCAGGTGTACATATCCATTTCTGCGGTTATGGCCGCTATTGGTTTCGCCCTTACGGCGAGTCACTTGGAAAAGCCCCAAGTAACCAAGGGCTCTTGCCCCTTTCGTTCGGTGGCTCGCTAAGGCTCGCCATGCCCTCGCTCCGGTCCTGCTCCGTGGGCCCGCCGCGATCGGCCATCCATGGCCGTGCGCGGCTAACCCGGCATCCATGCCGGGTTGCCCACTGCGCAGAACCTCCACTCGGCCTCTCGAGGGGGCGCTCAGATCAAAAGCTGAAGGCGAGCTAACGCTCGGCCTGATGAGTGGTGAAAATC
>NZ_JAHBDD010000079.1:0-4639 GCF_019956155.1 Pseudomonas sp. BF-RE-22
GGATATGCCCACCCAATCCCAAAAACCCTCCCAACCCTAGGTGTGATGAATCTCCCGATCCTTGGTTTCCGGCAAAAAGAACGTCCCAAGAATAGCCGTCATCACCGCAATCACGATCGGATACCAAAGCCCGTAGTAGATATCCCCCGTGGCCGCGACCATGGCAAACGCAACCGTCGGCAGGAAGCCGCCAAACCAGCCATTGCCAATGTGGTACGGCAACGACATCGAGGTGTAGCGGATACGCGCCGGGAACAGTTCCACCAGCCACGCCGCGATAGGGCCATAGACCATGGTCACGTAGATCACCAGGATGGTCAGCAGCAACAACACCATCGGGTAATTGGTCTTCGCCGGGTCAGCCTTCTCAGGGTAACCGGCGTCCTTGAGCGCGGTGCCAAGGGTGGCGACGAAGGCATCGTTGCGGGTCTTGAAGTCGGCGGCCGGCATGCCGGTGCCCTCGAAGCTCTCGACCACTTTGCCGCCAATGCGAACCTGCGCAACGGTGCCCGGCTCGGCTTTTTCGTTGATGTAGGGGATGGCTTTCTTCGCCAGTACCGTCTTGGCAAGGTCACAGGAACTGGTGAATTTGGCTTTGCCCACCGGGTCGAACTGGAACGAACACTGGTCTGGATCAGCGACCACCGTGACCGGGTTTTTCGCCTGTGCCGCGAACACGTCGGGGTTACCGTACTGGGTCAACGCATGGAAGATCGGGAAGTAAGTCACCGCCGCGAGAATACAACCGGCCATGATGATGCCCTTGCGGCCGATGCGGTCAGACAGGCTGCCGAATATCACGAAGAACGGCGTGCCGATCAGCAGCGAACCGGCGATCAGCAGGTTGGCGGTCTGCGGGTCGATCTTGAGCATTTGCAGGAGGAAGAACAGCGCATAGAACTGCCCGGTGTACCAGACAACAGCCTGGCCGGCAGTACCACCGAGCAGCGCCATGATCACAATTTTGAGGTTTTCCCAACGGGCGAAGGATTCGGTCAGCGGCGCTTTGGACGACTTGCCCTCGGCCTTCATTTTCACGAACACCGGCGATTCGCTGAGTTGCAGGCGGATGTACACCGAGATGATCAGCAGCAGGATCGACAGCAGAAACGGTATCCGCCAGCCCCAGGCCTCGAACGCTTCCGTACCGAGAACGGTGCGGCAGGCGAGGATCACCAGCAGCGACAGGAACAGACCGAGGGTCGCGGTGGTTTGAATCCACGAAGTGAAATAGCCGCGCTTGCCCTTCGGCGCATGCTCCGCGACGTAGGTCGCCGCCCCGCCGTACTCACCGCCCAACGCCAGGCCTTGCAGCAGTCGCAAGGTGATCAGGATGATCGGCGCCGCGACGCCGATGGTCGCGTAGCCGGGCAGAAACCCGACGATGGCGGTGGAGATACCCATAATGACAATGGTGATCAGGAAGGTGTGCTTGCGTCCGATCATGTCGCCCAGTCGCCCAAACACAATCGCGCCGAAAGGCCGCACGGCAAACCCCGCAGCGAACGCGAGCAGCGCGAAGATGAAGGCGGTTGTCTCGTTGACGCCGGCAAAGAAGTGCTTGGCGATGATCGCGGCGAGAGAGCCGTAAAGGTAGAAGTCGTACCATTCGAACACGGTGCCCAGGGACGAGGCGAAGATGACCTTGCGCTCCTCCCTGGTGATCCCGTGGTTGGGCACGTTGCCCGTGGTGGTGTTGTCGATTGCGGCCATGAGTCTTCTCCGTCTTGCTCTTGTTGTAGGCCGGAGCACCTCACTAGCATCGTCGCACCCAGGCCCTGGGGCTGAAGTCATCGGACTACGGAATGCACAAAGCCTGGCAACAGGCTGACCGCCTCACATCACTGCAAGGTTTCATGAAGCATAATCACCTTCGTGCAGATATCCACTCGCCAGCCTGCAAACCCTCAAATACGCGGAGAACCCGCCATGAATCAGCGCAAAACCGGCTACGCCCCCGTCAACGGCCTGCGGATCTATTTCGAGATTCACGGCGCAGCGCACCCCACGCGACCGCCCCTCGTCCTGCTGCATGGCGGCGGCGACACCCTTGAAACCTCATTCGGTCAGATCCTGCCGGTGCTGGCGGCTGAGCGTCAGGTCATTGCCATTGAACAACAGGGTTATGGGCACACAGCGGACATCGTCGACCGTCCATTCAGCTTCGAGCAATCCGCGGACGACACGGCGGCACTGCTCGCGTATCTGCACATCGGGCGAGCGGACCTGTTCGGTTTCAGCAATGGCGGCACCATCGCCTTGCAGGTGGCGATCAGGCATCCGGACGTCGTGCGCAAAATCGTGGCGGCGTCGGCGCTGGTCAATCGCGACGGTGCCTATCCATGGCTCTGGGAAGCGATGGCCAACGCCACGCTGGAGAACATGCCGCCAGAGTTGCAGGAGGCGTACCTCAAGGTCGCGCCGCAGCCCGGCAATCTGCGGCTGATGCATGACAAGGCAGCCCGGCGTATGCGCGACTTCAAGGACATCCCCGACGACGATATCCGCCGCATCACCGCGCCGACATTGGTAGTGGTCGGCGATGCGGACGTCATCCGCCCCGAACATGCCGTGCAGATGTTCCGGCGCCTGGCACACGCGCAGCTTGCCGTGCTCCCCGGCACCGATCACATGCAGATGACCACGCGCACCGAATGGCTGGTGCCGATGATCGACGCGTTTCTCGATGCCTGAAAACGGGCATCGTGACGCCCGTTTTCAGAGGGCTCAGCCCTGACAGCAGCGCGCCCCGACACGGCAAAAACAGGAGGCGGTGATTTCCACATCGGCCCGCGCCATGGCCAGATCGAGGCGGGTTCGCGCCGCCGCGGCTTCGGCGTCCCGCCCCAAACGTTTCAGGCATTCCACATAACCGTGGAGGCTCCAGACATTGTCCAGATGCCAGGACGCACGGCTCAGCGTATCGTCCAGCCCCAGATCGGCCCGGTAGGCCTGCAAGGCTTCTTCCACCCGCCCCTGCTCCAGCAGCAACGCACCCAGCGCGTGTCGCACCGGTTGCATCCAGCCCCATGGCTCGTCGTACGGCAAGTTGTCGTCCAGTGACTGCGCCTCGCGCAGGTGAGCGAACGCGCTGTCGTAGGTGCCTTTTCGGTACTCGATTTCCCCGTGCAGCATGGCGCCGGCCACCGCCAGGATGTCAGTGCATTTATTGTTGAAGAGGTAACGCGTTGGCGGCACGCGGGTCAGCGCATTGATGAACAGCCGTTGTTCGGCTTGCGCGGCGGCAATATGCCCGTTGGCCGCGTGCGCCACGCCTCTGGCGTAATGCAGCATCGCGGTGGTCACGCAGTACAGTTCCTGGTCATTGGGTAATGGAGTGGCGAGGATGTCCTGCCATTTGCCGAAGCGGATCTGCACATGGACCTTCATTGACACGAAGCTTTCCAGCCAGTCGGCCATGGGCGGTTGTTCGACGCGCAGCAGTTCTTCCTTGATGGTCGACATCAGCTCTTCGGCGGCGTCCAGCGCCGGTTGGTATTGCCCAAGGAACATCGCCGAGTAGAGTTTGAAGTGGTAGTTGTGGCATCGGTACAGGGTGTAGAAGTTGAGCGGCCCTTCCCGCTCCAGGAATTTGCGGTCGGCCAGGATCGCTTGGCTATTGGTGTTCATGGCCCCACGGTAATCGCCGCAGAGCACGTCGATGTGCGACGGCATGTGGCGCAGGTGCCCGGCGTCCGGCACCAGGTCGCGCAGAACATCGGCGGCGCGCAACGCTCGTTCGGGATGGGGTGACATTTCCAGGGTGTGGACGTACATGTGCAGCACGCCGGGGTGCGGCGCACCGCCCAGTGCCTGCTCCAGCACAGCCAGCGCTTCGAGGGTGTCGGCGCCCGGCGCGGGTTCACCGGTTTTCAGATCCCACAACAGCCAGGGTGTGCGGTCAATCAAGGCTTCGGCAAACAGCGCCGCCACATCGGGATCGTCGGGAAAGGCTTTATAGACATCGCGCATCGACGCCGCGTAGGCATCGTTCCAGGTGAATAGTTGTTCAACACTGTCGGCAGCGTCGGCCTGATAGCGTTGCTCAAGCGCCCGGATCAGCGCTTGTTCCACCGGTTTGGCACCGTCGCAATGCGCCAGCGCAGTACGCGTCGCCAGTCGGGCCTGGGCGACGGCGTCTTTCAACTCCTGTTCGATAAACGCGTCCCAGCGCTTGTTGTAGTTGGGGCCGCTGGCATAGGCGATTCCCCAGTAGGCCATCGCGCAATCGTGGTCGTGCTCGATCGCCTTGCGGAAACAGCGGATGGATTCATCGTGGTTGTAGCCGTAGCACCACAATAATCCGCGGTCGAACCAAAGCTGAGCCTGTGGCGAACGTGTCGTTACGGGGCGGCTGTAGGTGCCCAAATCGTAATAGTCGTGCATCGGTTTACCCTCTCGATCAGAGCCTGGAACCTCGCAGAAAACGCCTCACGGCCTGACTTGCCGGAGACCGTCGATAGTTCGGGAGATCCAGCATACCCCGGCTGCTCCGGCCGGGCGGTGCAGCCGACGACAGGCTGGCGACATGGGTTTCCCCGGATATTCCGCTCACCCGAGATCCTGTAGGAGCCGGCTTGCTGCGGGCGGCGTTCCGACGATGGTGTGTCAGCTAAAGAATTGTCGACTGACACACCAT
>NZ_JAHBDD010000080.1:0-4540 GCF_019956155.1 Pseudomonas sp. BF-RE-22
TATAAGAGACAGGTATCAGTCGACATCTCTGTTGCCTGACACACCGCTTTCGCGAGCAAGCCCGCTCCCACAGGGGGAATGCGTTGTCTGGTTTATTCGCCGCGATAGATGCAACCGCTAGTGCAGGTCTCGTGAATACGGATCGCGCTGAGTTCTGGCAGCAATGGCTTGAGTTCAACCCAGATCCACTTCGCCAACACTTCACTGGTCGGATTCTCCAACCCAGGAATGTCATTCAAGTAGTTGTGATCCAGGCGCTCATACAACGGCTTGAAGATCGCCTTGATCTCGGAAAAGTCGCGAATCCAGCCGGTATGCGGATCCAGATCGCCACTCAAGTGAATCGCCACTTTGAACGAGTGACCGTGCAGGCGGCCGCACTTGTGGCCTTCCGGGACGTGGGGCAGGCGGTGGGCGGATTCGAAGGTAAATTCTTTGAAGATTTCCACAGTGGTTTCAGCTCTGTCAGGTGGCGATCGCCGCAGCGATGTGGGCAGGCGGCGAGTTTAACAGTTTGTCCTGACTAAAGGGTCAGCAAGCGTTCGCCAAGGCGACCGTTGGCGGCCAGTTCTAGAAACTCATCGCCCAGCCTGCGGCTTTCATCCATGGTCGCACGCCAGTATTTCTGCCGGCTCGGCGCATCGCCCATGAAGCGCTTGAAGTCGTTACGGTCCGGCAGTTTGCCGTAGGGCAGGCGGGCCAGGTATTCCTTGGACGGCGCCAGCAACAGGACATCCTGCAAGCGCGTTGGGCAGGCACGGCGCCACGGCAGGGTTTTGTCGAACCAGCCGGGAATCACCCGGTCGGTGAAATGTGGGTACAGCACGATGTCGTTGCCGCTGTAGGGCAGGTCGAGGTGATAGTCGAGCAGGCCGCCGTCGCGGAACGTCCCGGCGCCGGCGCCCGGCAGGTCGCGCACGCCTTCCATGACCATCGGGATCGAGCCCGAGGCGAGCAGGGCCTGGCGCAGGTTGCCGGCATTCAGCGCGACGAAGCGCGAGGGGAAATCGTTCAGCGCGTTGACCGGAGGTGCCTGGCGCGGGTCGTGGATGATCAGCCGCTCGAAATGCCGCGACAGCCGCGCGCGACCGCGCAGGTTGTCGGCGATCACCGACGACAGGCCCAGCCCGAGACGACCGCGATGATCGTCCGCAAGCAGGCCGTGGCTTTTGACCACCATGATGTTCAGCCGGTAATTCGCGTTGCTCAGAATCGCTGCATCGCGACCGTCGAGCAGGTCATTGAGCATGCGTTGCGAGCTCTGGCTGATCTGCGCCATGGTCACGCCTTTGGCGAAGTTCTGCTCGGTGTACAGGTGACCGAGGCGGCGGATGCCTTCGGCGGCGTCCGGCAGGCAGGCACTGGCGAAGCGCCAGGAGCCGACCGAGGCGCCGATCAGCGACCGCTCACGCGGCGCGGCGGGCAGCCATTCGCCAAACAGCGCCAGGTCCAGACCTTGAATCCCCAACGCCTTCGGCCCGCCGGCAGCACCCGGCAGCGTACCGACATCGGCGGCGTTCAAGCCGTGCTCACGGATGCGCGCCAAGGCACGCGGGCCGGCCTTGAGGGTCAGGGAAGGGAACTTGATGTGGATGGCGGTCATACCTGTCTCGATGTCTGGCAAGCGGGCGGATTATAAACAGTGTGGCTGCAGGGGGCGGCAATACCTCGCATTCGATGTAGCACCAGGAATCTGTAGGAGCACGGCTTGCCGGCGAAGGCGATGTCAAGGGCGCCTTCGCCGGCAAGCCGTGCTCCTACAGGTTTGGCGTATGCCGACGATAGCGTGATGCCATTCTTGATGATGGCAATTCAGTTTCAATTAAGTTCGAATCGCTAAGGTGCCTTCCGTACGCAACACATAAAAAATACGGAGACACCCATGAAAACCCTGACTGCCCTGTTCACCGCCTCCATCGTCGCCATGACCGTCAGCATCGCCCACGCTCGCGACTTGGGCCCCGACGAAGCCCTGCGGCTGCGCGACGCTGGTACCATTGTGTCTTTCGAGAAGCTCAACGCCACGGCATTGGCCAAACACCCTGGCTCGACGGTCACCGAAACCGAGCTGGAAGAAGAGTACGGCAAGTACATCTATCAGGTGGAGCTGCGCGACCCGCAAGGCCTTGAGTGGGACCTGGAATTAGACGCGGTCAGCGGGCAACTTCTCAAGGATCATCAGGATACGTAATGAAGGTGTGTTCATTGTCACGCATGGCGCTGGTGCTTCTGGCGTTTTGCTCGATCGTCATGGCCCGCGACCTTGATCAGGACGAAGCCCTGCGCCTGCGCCAGCAGGGCGTGATCCTGCCGCTCGAACAAGTGGTGAAGCAGGCGCTGGAGCGTTATCCAGGCTCAAAACTGCTGGAAGCCGAGCTCGAAGAGAAACACGACGTCTACATTTATGAAGTCGAGCTGCTGACCACCGAAGGCGTGGTTCGTGAACTGGACCTCGACGCCGCCACTGGCGAGTTACTGAAAGACAAGGAAGATTGACCGATGCGATTGCTGCTGGTGGAAGACCATGTGCCCCTGGCCGACGAACTGATGGCCGGCCTCAACCGTCAGGGCTACGCCGTGGACTGGCTGGCCGACGGGCGAGATGCGGTGTATCAGGGCAGCAGCGAACCGTATGACCTGATCATCCTCGACCTCGGTCTGCCGGGTTTGCCGGGGCTCGACGTGTTGGCGCAATGGCGCGCGGGCGGGCTGGCTACGCCGGTGTTGATCCTCACCGCGCGCGGTTCCTGGGCCGAACGGATCGAAGGCCTCAAGGCCGGCGCCGACGATTACCTGAGCAAACCTTTCCACCCTGAAGAGCTGCATTTGCGCATTCAGGCGTTGTTGCGCCGTTCCCATGGCCAGGTCAATCAACCGACGTTGCAGTCGGCCGGATTGCACCTGGACGAAGGCCGGCAATGCGTGACCCGCGACGGTGCCGACATCCAGCTCACCGCCGCGGAGTTTCGCCTGCTGCGCTATTTCATGCTGCACCCCGAGCAGATCCTCTCCAAAAGCCACCTCGCCGAACACCTCTACGACGGTGAAACCGAGCGCGATTCCAACGTGCTGGAAGTTCACGTCAACCACCTGCGGCGCAAGCTCGGGCGCAGCGTGATCGAAACCCGTCGCGGCCAGGGTTACCTGTTCGGCGGGCAAGCGCAGTGAGGTCGATCCAGCGCCGCTTGAGTCTGGGGCTGATCAGCGTGATGGTGATCGTCGGCCTGGTGCTGGCGCAAACCAGCCTGTGGTTGTTCGAAGTGGGCTTGCAGCGCTACCTTGAAGCGGGGCTGCGCAACGACAGCGAAAGTTTGCTGGTGGCGCTGGTGCGCGGGCCGCAGGGCTTGCAGCTGGATGAACGACATCTGTCACCGGCTTATCAGCGGCCGTTTTCCGGGCATTACTTTCGCATCGATTTTGCCGACAGCCATTGGCGCTCGCGTTCGTTGTGGGATCAGGAGTTGCCGCGCCTCGACCATCCCGGCCTGCACAGCAACCTGCAACTGGGGCCGGAAGGCCAGCAATTGCTGGTCTTGCGTTCGGACTATCGCCGTTTGGGACAATCGATCTCCATCAGCGTCGCTCAGGATTACACGCCGGTGCGCGAGAGTTTCAAGCGCATGCAGCAAGTGGGCCTGGGCCTGGGGCTGGCGGGGTTGCTGCTGATTTTGCTGTTGCAGCGGATCACCGTGCGCCGCGCCTTGCGTCCACTGGAAAAGGCCCGTGAGCAGATTGCTCAGTTGCAGCAGGGCCAGCGTTCGCAACTGGATGATCAGGTGCCGGTGGAACTTGAGCCGCTGGTGGCGCAGATCAACCATTTGCTCGCCCACACCGAAGACAGCCTCAAGCGTTCGCGCAATGCGCTGGGCAACCTTGGGCATGCCTTGAAAACCCCGCTGGCGGTGTTGTTGAGCCTGGCGTCCAGCGAGAAACTCGATGCCCATCCCGAGCTACGCAAGATCCTCAAAGACCAATTGGCACAGGTTCAGCAACGACTCAATCGCGAGCTTAACCGCGCACGGTTGTCCGGCGATGCGCTGCCGGGGGCGTTGTTTGATTGCGATGCGGAACTGCCGGGATTGCTCGCCACGTTGAACATGATCCACGGCGAACACCTTGAACTGAGCTATCGCGCGCCGGCTGGGTTGCAGTTGCCGTGGGATCGCGAAGACTTGCTGGAACTGCTGGGCAACCTGCTGGACAACGCCTGTAAGTGGGCGGATGCCGAGGTGCGGTTGAGCGTGGTCGAGACGGCCGCAGGGTTTGAGCTAAGCGTGGAAGATGATGGGCCGGGGATTCCCGAGGACCAGCGCGCTCAGGTGTTCAGCCGGGGCACGCGGCTGGATGAACAGGCGCAAGGGCATGGGTTGGGGCTGGGGATTGTGCGCGACATCGTCGACACGTGGGGCGGGGTGTTGCGGCTGGAGGAGAGCGAGTGGGGCGGGTTGAAGGTTGTCATCGAACTGCCCAAACGCTGACCCCGGAAACACCGCTTTACTGTAGGAGCCGGCTTGCCGGCGATGGCGTCTTCAAAATCGCC
>NZ_JAHBDD010000081.1:0-3104 GCF_019956155.1 Pseudomonas sp. BF-RE-22
TCTCGAACTTTCGGTTCATTGCGTCTTCACACACCGCAATCTGATGCTCTTTCGAGTAGTCAAATTGCTTGGGTGTTATATGGTCAAGCCTCACGGGCAATTAGTATTGGTTAGCTCAACGCCTCACAGCGCTTACACACCCAACCTATCAACGTCGTAGTCTTCGACGGCCCTTCAGGGGACTCAAGGTCCCAGTGAGATCTCATCTTGAGGCTAGTTTCCCGCTTAGATGCTTTCAGCGGTTATCTATTCCGAACATAGCTACCCGGCAATGCCACTGGCGTGACAACCGGAACACCAGAGGTTCGTCCACTCCGGTCCTCTCGTACTAGGAGCAGCCCCTCTCAAATCTCAAACGTCCACGGCAGATAGGGACCGAACTGTCTCACGACGTTCTAAACCCAGCTCGCGTACCACTTTAAATGGCGAACAGCCATACCCTTGGGACCGGCTTCAGCCCCAGGATGTGATGAGCCGACATCGAGGTGCCAAACACCGCCGTCGATATGAACTCTTGGGCGGTATCAGCCTGTTATCCCCGGAGTACCTTTTATCCGTTGAGCGATGGCCCTTCCATACAGAACCACCGGATCACTAAGACCTACTTTCGTACCTGCTCGACGTGTCTGTCTCGCAGTCAAGCGCGCTTTTGCCTTTATACTCTACGACCGATTTCCGACCGGTCTGAGCGCACCTTCGTACTCCTCCGTTACTCTTTAGGAGGAGACCGCCCCAGTCAAACTACCCACCATACACTGTCCTCGATCCGGATAACGGACCTGAGTTAGAACCTCAAAGTTGCCAGGGTGGTATTTCAAGGATGGCTCCACGCGAACTGGCGTCCACGCTTCAAAGCCTCCCACCTATCCTACACAAGCAAATTCAAAGTCCAGTGCAAAGCTATAGTAAAGGTTCACGGGGTCTTTCCGTCTAGCCGCGGATACACTGCATCTTCACAGCGATTTCAATTTCACTGAGTCTCGGGTGGAGACAGCGCCGCCATCGTTACGCCATTCGTGCAGGTCGGAACTTACCCGACAAGGAATTTCGCTACCTTAGGACCGTTATAGTTACGGCCGCCGTTTACCGGGGCTTCGATCAAGAGCTTCGCGTTAGCTAACCCCATCAATTAACCTTCCGGCACCGGGCAGGCGTCACACCCTATACGTCCACTTTCGTGTTTGCAGAGTGCTGTGTTTTTAATAAACAGTCGCAGCGGCCTGGTATCTTCGACCGGCATGAGCTTACGGAGCAAGTCCTTCACCCTCACCGGCGCACCTTCTCCCGAAGTTACGGTGCCATTTTGCCTAGTTCCTTCACCCGAGTTCTCTCAAGCGCCTTGGTATTCTCTACCCAACCACCTGTGTCGGTTTGGGGTACGGTTCCTGGTTACCTGAAGCTTAGAAGCTTTTCTTGGAAGCATGGCATCAACCACTTCGTGTTCTAAAAGAACACTCGTCATCAGCTCTCGGCCTTAGAATCCCGGATTTACCTAAGATTCCAGCCTACCACCTTAAACTTGGACAACCAACGCCAAGCTGGCCTAGCCTTCTCCGTCCCTCCATCGCAATAACCAGAAGTACAGGAATATTAACCTGTTTTCCATCGACTACGCTTTTCAGCCTCGCCTTAGGGACCGACTAACCCTGCGTCGATTAACGTTGCGCAGGAAACCTTGGTCTTTCGGCGTGGGTGTTTTTCACACCCATTGTCGTTACTCATGTCAGCATTCGCACTTCTGATACCTCCAGCAAGCTTCTCAACTCACCTTCACAGGCTTACAGAACGCTCCTCTACCGCATCATCCGAAGATGATACCCGTAGCTTCGGTGTATGGTTTGAGCCCCGTTACATCTTCCGCGCAGGCCGACTCGACTAGTGAGCTATTACGCTTTCTTTAAAGGGTGGCTGCTTCTAAGCCAACCTCCTAGCTGTCTAAGCCTTCCCACATCGTTTCCCACTTAACCATAACTTTGGGACCTTAGCTGACGGTCTGGGTTGTTTCCCTTTTCACGACGGACGTTAGCACCCGCCGTGTGTCTCCCATGCTCGGCACTTGTAGGTATTCGGAGTTTGCATCGGTTTGGTAAGTCGGGATGACCCCCTAGCCGAAACAGTGCTCTACCCCCTACAGTGATACATGAGGCGCTACCTAAATAGCTTTCGAGGAGAACCAGCTATCTCCGAGCTTGATTAGCCTTTCACTCCGATCCACAGGTCATCCGCTAACTTTTCAACGGTAGTCGGTTCGGTCCTCCAGTTAGTGTTACCCAACCTTCAACCTGCCCATGGATAGATCGCCCGGTTTCGGGTCTATTCCCAGCGACTAGACGCCCTATTAAGACTCGCTTTCGCTACGCCTCCCCTATTCGGTTAAGCTCGCCACTGAAAATAAGTCGCTGACCCATTATACAAAAGGTACGCAGTCACCCAACAAAGTGGGCTCCCACTGCTTGTACGCATACGGTTTCAGGATCTATTTCACTCCCCTCTCCGGGGTTCTTTTCGCCTTTCCCTCACGGTACTAGTTCACTATCGGTCAGTCAGTAGTATTTAGCCTTGGAGGATGGTCCCCCCATATTCAGACAAAGTTTCTCGTGCTCCGTCCTACTCGATTTCATGACTAAGAGATTTTCGCGTACAGGGCTATCACCCACTATGGCCGCACTTTCCAGAGCGTTCCGCTAATCTCAAAGCCACTTAAGGGCTAGTCCCCGTTCGCTCGCCACTACTAAGGGAATCTCGGTTGATTTCTTTTCCTCAGGGTACTTAGATGTTTCAGTTCCCCTGGTTCGCTTCTTAAGCCTATGTATTCAGCTTAAGATACCTAACTTATGTTAGGTGGGTTCCCCCATTCAGACATCTCCGGATCAAAGTCTGTTTGCCGACTCCCCGAAGCTTTTCGCAGGCTACCACGTCTTTCATCGCCTCTGACTGCCAAGGCATCCACCGTATGCGCTTCTTCACTTGACCATATAACCCCAAGCAATCTGGTTATACTGTGAAGACGACATTCGCCGAAAATTCGCGATTAAACTCACAAATTTTACCTTAGCCTGAATAAACACCAGTGAAAGTGTTATCCAGTCTATCTTTCTATCACA
>NZ_JAHBDD010000082.1:0-2193 GCF_019956155.1 Pseudomonas sp. BF-RE-22
GGCGATGGCATCACCGCGGTCTGTCAGATGCACCGCGGTGATGCCATCGCCAGCAAGCCGGCTCCTACAGGTATTTGTCGGCACGCAGCAAGGTTTAGAGGTAGTTGTCAGCGCGCAGCAGGGTTTCCAGGCAATGTTCGGTGATGTGGTAGAAATCCTTCAGCTCCTGAATTTTCACCAACAACTGCGCCGGGTCCACCGGCTCGGCGCGCTTGACCGCCAGGATCATCTTGTTCTTGTTGGTGTGGTCCAGTGAGATGAACTCGAAGACCTTGGTTTCATAGCCGCAGGCTTCAAGGAACAACGCACGCAAGCTGTCGGTGACCATTTCCGCTTGCTGACCCAGGTGCAAACCGTATTGCAGCATCGGCTTGAGCAGCGCCGGGCTCTGGATCTGCAGGCGGATCTGCTTGTGGCAGCACGGCGAGCACATGATGATCGACGCGCCGGAACGAATGCCGGTGTGGATCGCATAATCAGTGGCGATGTCGCAGGCATGCAGCGCGATCATCACGTCCAGCTCGCTCGGCGCCACACTGCGCACGTCACCGCACTTGAACACCAGCCCCGGGTGTTCCAGTTTCGCGGCGGCGGCGTTGCACAGGTTGACCATTTCTTCACGCAGCTCGACGCCAGTCACTTCGCCTTCGGCGTTCAAGGTGTTGCGCAAATAGTCGTGGATCGCGAACGTCAGGTAGCCCTTGCCCGAACCGAAATCCGCGACCCGCACCGGTTTGTCCAGCGCCAGCGGCGAGGTGGTCAGGGCATGGCTGAAGACTTCGATGAACTTGTTGATCTGCTTCCACTTGCGCGACATCGCCGGGATGAGCTCGTGCTTGCTGTTGGTCACACCGAGGTCGGCGAGGAACGGTCGGCTGAGGTCGAGGAAGCGGTTTTTCTCGCGGTTGTGCTCGGCGGACGGCACTTCGCGCAATTGCTGAGGTTTGCTCTTGAACAGCGAAGACTTGCCCTTTTTGCTGTATTCGAGCTGGGCTTCGTCGGTCAGCGACAACAAATGCGCATTTTTGAACGAGGCCGGCAGCAACGCGGCGATGGTCGCCACGCCCTCGGCCAGCGGCAGGTTCTTGGTGATGTCGCGAGTTTTGTAGCGGTAGACGAAGGACAGGCAAGGCTGATCCTTGACCGTCAGTTGCTTGATGATCAGCCGTTGCAGATCCGCTTCGGTGCCGACGTACTTGGCCAGCACCAGTTTGATAAAGGCATTGGCGTCGAGGCTGGTTTGCAGCAGGTCGATGAACTGGGCGTGGTGATCCGGCGCGAGGCTGGCGGGAGTGGCGGTGACGGACATGGAAAAAACGGCCTCGGGCGGAGCGAATCGGGAATGGCGGGTATTTTAGGGGGGATGGCCGTTCAGGGCACGGCTAATTTCCCGAACGGTTCAGCATGTGAACGCATTCCCCTGTGGGAGCGAGACCGGCTTGCCGGCGATGGATTCAAGAGCACCGCGATTTTCCTGCAACCCCGCGTCATCGTTGACGACCATCGCGAGCGGGCTCGCTCCCACAGGGGATCAGCGTCAGCCTAGAACCACCAACCGGTTCGGCAACTCATTGCGCACATGCGTCACCGGCACATGCACCTTGAGCAGCTCACCGCACGCTTCCACGCACGTGACAAAACCCTGCAACGTCTGCCCCTGTTTCACCTGCTGGGTGAACGCCGCCACAATGGCGTCCCAGTTTTTGTTGTCCAGCCGTTTGGAAATCCCTTCATCTACCAGGATTTCCACATAGCGCTCGGCCTCGCAAACGAAAATCAGCATGCCGGTGCTGCCGACGGTGTGGTGCAGGTTTTGCTCCAGGAACTGCCGGCGCGCCAGGTTCGAGGCGCGCCAGTGACGCACCGAGCGCGGGATCAGGTGCGTGGTGACTTTCGGAATGCGGAACACCAGGCACAGCACGATGAAGGTGAGCCATTGCACCAGCAGCAGGCTGTGCATGGTCAGCCAGCCGGTCAAATAATGCACGACACCCGGCACCACCAGCGCCAGCAGGCTGGCCCATAGCAGCGGGATGTACGCATAGTCGTCGGCGCGGGCTGCAAGCACCGTTACCAGTTCGGCGTCGGTGTCGCGCTCGACCCGGGCGATTGCCTCGGCGACTTTGCGTTGTTCGTGTTCAGTCAGTAATGCCATGTCTTAAAGTGCTCGTTCATTATTGTTATCACCCTGTC
>NZ_JAHBDD010000083.1:0-1929 GCF_019956155.1 Pseudomonas sp. BF-RE-22
TTGCTGGCGATGGCGTCTTCAAGGCCGCCATCGCCAGCAAGCCGGCTCCTACAAAATGCGTGCCCCCGCAATCCCCCCTCGGCTACTAATGTTCGTAAATTTTCCTTTAACGGCCCTTCGATCAGTATTTTCAATCGAAGTTAACTGGCTGTGGGCGGCTTTATGGGCTACCATTTTCGCAAATGAACATTAATGTTCGAAATCCAATATCGACAATCAAAAAAACCGAGGCCAGCCGATGCCCACTTCTACCTTGCCTACGCCCCCACTCGCCGAGGTCTACGATATCGCCGTCATCGGTGGCGGGATCAATGGCGTGGGGATCGCAGCGGATGCCGCCGGTCGCGGTCTTTCGGTGTTCCTTTGCGAAAAGGATGATCTGGCCAGCCACACCTCGTCGGCCAGCAGCAAACTGATCCACGGTGGTCTGCGCTACCTCGAACATTACGAATTCCGTCTGGTCCGCGAAGCCCTCGCCGAGCGCGAAGTGTTGCTGGCCAAGGCGCCGCACATCGTCAAGCAAATGCGCTTCGTCCTGCCGCACCGTCCGCACCTGCGTCCGGCCTGGATGATCCGCGCCGGCCTGTTCCTGTATGACAACCTGGGCAAACGGGAAAAACTGGAAGGTTCGAAAAGCCTGAAGTTCGGCCCGGACAGCCCGTTGAAAAGCGAAATCACCAAAGGCTTCGAATACTCCGATTGCTGGGTCGACGACGCGCGCCTGGTGGTCCTGAACGCCATGGCGGCCCGCGAGAACGGCGCCCATGTGCACACCCAGACCCGCTGCGTCAGCGCCCGTCGAACCAAAGGCCTTTGGCATCTGCACCTGGAACGCGCCGACGGCAGCCTGCTTTCGATCCGCGCCAAGGCGCTGGTGAATGCGGCCGGCCCATGGGTTGCCAAGTTCATTCGTGATGATTTGAAGATGGAATCGCCGTACGGCATCCGCCTGATCCAGGGCAGTCACCTGATCGTGCCGAAACTGTACGAAGGTGATCACGCGCACATTCTGCAAAACGAAGATCAGCGCATCGTCTTCACCATTCCGTACCTGAACCATTTCACCCTGATCGGCACCACCGACCGTGAGTACACCGGCGATCCGGCAAAAGTGGCGATCACCGAAGGCGAAACCGATTACCTGTTGAAAGTGGTCAACGCCCACTTCAAGAAGCAGATCAGCCGCGACGACATCCTGCACAGCTATTCCGGTGTTCGTCCGCTGTGCAACGACGAATCCGACAATCCGTCGGCCGTCACCCGCGACTACACCCTCGCGCTTTCGGGCACGGGCGAAGAAGCGCCGTTGCTGTCGGTGTTCGGCGGCAAGCTGACCACCTACCGCAAACTGGCCGAGTCGGCGCTGGCGCAACTGGCACCTTACTTCACGCACATCAAGCCGAGCTGGACCGCCAGCGCCACCCTGCCGGGCGGCGAAGACATGACCACCCCGCAGGCGCTGAAATCGCGCATCCGCGACCAGTTCGACTGGGTACCGACCGAAATCGCCCGTCGCTGGGCAACCACTTACGGCAGCCGCACCTGGCGCATGCTTGAAGGCGTGCAAAGCCTCAGCGACCTGGGCGAGCACATCGGCGGCGGTCTCTACACCCGCGAAGTCGATTACCTGTGCAGCGAAGAATGGGCAACCACGGCGCACGACATTCTGTGGCGTCGCAGCAAGCTGGGCTTGTTCACCACCCCGGCCGAGCAGCAAGCGCTGACGGAGTATCTGAGCAAGGTCGAGCAGAACCGCAGCAAGATT
Source organism: Pseudomonas sp. BF-RE-22 (assembly GCF_019956155.1). Classification (NCBI taxonomy): domain Bacteria; kingdom Pseudomonadati; phylum Pseudomonadota; class Gammaproteobacteria; order Pseudomonadales; family Pseudomonadaceae; genus Pseudomonas; species Pseudomonas sp. BF-RE-22. The sequence continues at coordinate 1,766 of NZ_JAHBDD010000083.1, forward strand.
GAAGCGGCCTGATCTCACCTCCGCTCAAACGAAAGCCCCTGAATCTCACGATTCAGGGGCTTTTTGCTATTCGGGAAACACCATCAATCCCCTGTAGGAGCCGGCTTGCTGGCGATGGCGGTGTGCCAGTCAACTTCTTTATTGACTGGCACACCGCCATCGCC
>NZ_JAHBDD010000085.1:0-1755 GCF_019956155.1 Pseudomonas sp. BF-RE-22
GGCGATGGCATCACCTCGGTGTATCTGACAGACCGCAGAGATGCCATCGCCAGCAAGCCGGCTCCTACAGGTGGCGTGCGCATCAGCGGATTTCACCTGAACCCCTCCTCCAAGGCATACTTGCCACCCTCCGCACGTCAGATAAAAAAACCGCCCCATGCGTATCCACGTCAGCTTCATCGACCGCGTCGGCATCACCCAGGAAGTCCTGGCCCTGCTCGGTGGGCGCAATCTCAATCTGGATGCGGTGGAAATGGTTCCGCCCAACGTCTACATCGACGCCCCGACCCTGAGCCCGGACGTGCTCGAAGAGCTGCACGACGCCTTGCTCAGCGTGCGCGGCGTGCAAGCGATGACGGTGGTCGACATCCTTCCCGGCCAACGTCGACACTTGCAACTCGATGCGCTGCTCGCGGCCATGACCGACCCGGTACTGGCCCTGGACAGCGCCGGCAAGGTGCTGCTGGCCAACCCGGCATTGATTGCCTTGTACGGTCGCGAACCGGCCGGTGAAAGTGTCGCTGACCTGTTTGCCGATCCCGCATTGCTCGACGCCCTGCTGGAGCACGGCTTTCGTCTGCCGCTGCGGGAGATCACCGTCAACGGCCAGACTTTGTTGTTGGACGCCACGCCGATCACCGACGCCGGCGCCCTGCTGACGCTGTATCAACCGAACCGCATCGGCGAACGCCTCTCGGCGCTGCACCACGACCATGCCGAAGGGTTCGATGCGCTGCTCGGCGAATCCCCGGCGATTCGTACGCTCAAGGCCCGCGCGCAGCGGGTTGCAGCCCTCGATGCGCCGCTGTTGATCCAGGGCGAAACCGGCACCGGCAAAGAACTCGTCGCCCGGGCCTGTCACGCCATCAGCGCGCGGCACAGTTCACCGTTCCTGGCACTGAACTGCGCGGCATTGCCAGAGAACCTCGCCGAAAGCGAACTGTTCGGCTACGCCCCCGGCGCCTTCACCGGCGCGCAACGGGGCGGCAAACCGGGGCTAATGGAATTGGCCAACCAGGGCACGGTGTTTCTCGATGAGATCGGCGAAATGTCGCCGTATTTGCAGGCGAAATTGCTGCGCTTCCTCAACGACGGCAGTTTCCGTCGGGTGGGCGGTGATCGTGAAGTGAAGGTCAACGTGCGGATCCTCAGCGCCACGCACCGCGACCTGGAAAAAATGGTCAGCGAGGGCTCGTTCCGCGAAGACCTGTTCTATCGCCTCAACGTGCTCAACGTCGAAGTCCCGCCACTGCGCGAACGCGGCCAGGACATTCTGCTGCTGGCGCGCTATTTCATGCAGCAGGCCTGCGCGCAGATTCAGCGACCGGTGTGTCGCCTGGCGCCGGGCACTTACCCGGCGTTGCTGGGCAACCGCTGGCCGGGCAACGTGCGGCAATTGCAGAACGTGATCTTTCGCGCCGCGGCGATTTGCGAAAGCAGCCTGGTGGACATCGGCGACCTCGACATCGCCGGCACCTCCGTGGCGCGCCAGAGCGACACAGAAGTCGACAGCCTGGAGCAGGCGATGGAAGAGTTTGAAAAGACCCTGCTGGAAAAACTCTACGTCAGCTACCCCTCGACGCGGCAACTGGCCAGCCGCCTGCAAACCTCCCACACCGCGATTGCCCATCGGTTGCGTAAGTACGGCATCCCCAACAAGCCGTAATAGCTGTTGGTTCGAACGGATTCTTTCGAGAAACCTCGACCTGTAGGAGCCGGCTTGCTGGCGATGGCGATGCTGAAGACGCCATCGCC
>NZ_JAHBDD010000087.1:0-205192 GCF_019956155.1 Pseudomonas sp. BF-RE-22
AGCAACACACAAACTATCGCATACCCAATTCGCTGGAACGTCGCAAGACGCGTCAGCTCAAGAATTTCTTGACGACCATAGAGCATTGGAACCACCTGATCCCATCCCGAACTCAGCAGTGAAACGATGCATCGCCGATGGTAGTGTGGGGTTTCCCCATGTGAGAGTAGGTCATCGTCAAGATTAAATTCCGAAACCCCAATTGCGAAAGCAGTTGGGGTTTTGTTTTGTCCGCAAGAAAATCTGCCCAGTACGGTTTCTATGCAACGGCTCAAGGCATGGCTATCATGCGGGCCTCATTGTGAGGCGGGACTTGCATGCTGACGTTGTTAAAGCTTCTTAAGGATGGCCGATTCCATTCAGGCCAGGCCCTGGGCACCGCTTTAGGTGTCAGTCGCAGTGCTGTGTGGAAGCAGCTTCAGCTTCTCGAGGCTGAGCTTGGCTTGTCCATCCACAAGGTGCGGGGGCGTGGTTATCAATTGGCCTCGCCGTTGACATTGCTCGACTCTGTCGCAATAGCAGAGCAGGCGCCTTCTTGTGATTGGCCCATTCTGGTTTTCGATTCAATTGACTCCACTAACGCCGAGGCGCTGCGTGCAATAGAGCGCGGTCAGGTAGCGCCATTTCTTGTGCTCGCCGAGCGGCAGACGTCCGGCCGTGGGCGCCGTGGGCGTAAGTGGGCGAGTCCTTTCGCGGAAAATATCTATTACAGTCTGGTGTTGCGTATTGAGGGGGGCATGCGCCAGTTGGAAGGCTTGAGCCTTGTTGTTGGACTTGCTGTCTTGCAAACCTTGCGAGCGCTGGGCGTATCAGATGCAGGTTTGAAATGGCCCAACGATGTTCTGGTTGGTCAAAAAAAACTCGCGGGGATACTGCTTGAGTTGGTAGGCGATCCTGCTGATGTGTGCCATGTAGTTCTGGGTGTCGGGATCAATGTGAACATGCAGATGACCGACGAGGTTGATCAGCAGTGGACGTCCTTGCGGCTTGAGTCAGGGCGGACATTCGATCGCAATCAATTGGTCGCGCAGTTGGGGCAGATGCTCCAGGTTTATTTGAGTCGACATCAAGTCGGCGGATTTTCCGCTATCCAGGCTGAGTGGGAGCAGAATCATCTGTGGCAGGGTCGGGCGGTCTCGTTGATCGCCGGAGTTAACCATATAGATGGCGAGGTACTGGGTATTGATAGTCAGGGTGCTCTGCGCTTGAAGGTGGGTGGTGTGGAAAAAGTCTTTAGTGGTGGTGAGCTCAGCTTGAGGTTGCGTGATGATTCTTGAGCTCGACTGCGGAAACAGTTTTATCAAGTGGCGAGTGCTTGAAGCTGATGCTCGCCAGACGGTTGGCGAGGGCGTCGTCGACTCCAATCTTGCATTGCTGGAGAGTTTGAGTGCGCTCAAGGGGCTCGCCCTCAAGTTTTGCCGATTGGTCAGTGTCCGAACGGCAGAAGAGACCGGTGCATTGATTACTCTGCTCACCGACACTTTTGGAGTGTCAGTAGTTTGCGCTGCGCCCGCTCGCGAAATGTCGGGGGTTCGCAATGGCTATGAAGAGTTCGAACGCCTGGGGCTCGACCGCTGGCTGGCGATGCTTGGGGGGTTCCAATTAGCGTCGGGTGCATGTCTGGTGCTTGATTTTGGTACTGCTGTCACTGCGGATTTCGTCGCCGGTGATGGAGAGCATCTCGGGGGGTTTATTTGTCCGGGAATGCCATTGATGCGAAATCAATTGCGCACCCATACCCGTAAAATTCGTTATGGGGATCTGGCAGCTGAGCGCGCCATGGAGAGTCTCGTTCCAGGTCGCACAACCGTCGAAGCGGTTGAGCGGGGGTGCTCGTTGATGCTTAGAGGCTTTGTTCTGACCCAGCTGGAGCTTGCGCGTAGCTACTGGGGGGCGGATTTCTCCGTGTTTCTGACCGGTGGGGATGCCGGGTTGGTTTCTGAGATTGTGCCAGAGGCTAGAGTGGTTCCGGACCTGGTATTTGTGGGTTTGGCTATGGCATGTCCTTTGTCCTGAGGTTCTTATGCGTTGGTTGTTTCTGCTGCTGCTTGTTCTGAATGTGTTCTATTACATCTGGCACCAACAAGAGGCTCCTCTGCGCGCGAAGGATGTCACTCCTCTCAGTTTGTATAGGGGAGGGCAGCAGGATATTCGCTTGTTGAGCGAGGCGGCTGATCCGGTCCTTGATAAGGGGAAGGCTGCTCTGCCGGACAATAGTTGTTTGTACTTGGGTGGTTTTGTTCGTCAAGAAGCGGTTCAGGCAGTTGAACGGCGCTTGAATGGCATGGAAATCAAGTATCAGCTCCTGCCAAAGGATCATCTTGAATTCGCGGGTTATTGGGTTCGGATCGCCCCTGAAAGCCGGCGTTGGCTGGGTGAGGTTCAGCTGCAAAACCTTTCTAGAGAATTCAATGAGTTAAAACATAAAATAATGCCGTGTGAGGGGGTTGCACCGGCTGAATAGTTTGAATAGAATGGCGCCCGCTTCGCAGTGAACGCCTTTAACGGCAAACGCAGCGAAGCGATGTCAACGCAGCTAACCTCAGGTTTTTAATGAGAAAATGCTTGACAGAAGGCTGGCATGATATAGAATGCCGGCTCGCTTAGGAGGGGTTCCCGAGCGGCCAAAGGGATCAGACTGTAAATCTGACGTCTACGACTTCGAAGGTTCGAATCCTTCCCCCTCCACCATTTTTAGCGAGAGCTGCAAGCCTCGCGGGTATAGTTTAGTGGTAGAACCTCAGCCTTCCAAGCTGATGATGCGGGTTCGATTCCCGCTACCCGCTCCAAGTTTGCAGGTCCTGCAAAGTGTTACGCTCTTGTAGCTCAGTTGGTAGAGCACACCCTTGGTAAGGGTGAGGTCAGCGGTTCAAATCCGCTCAAGAGCTCCATATAACAAGGCAGATATGAAAATATCTGCCTTTGTTTTAAGGGTTGCGATCAGGCCTTGTTGTTTTTTGTTGGCTGGTTGCGCGGGTGGCTTTGGCCTTAGGGTCGAGGCTGTCGAGTAAGGTGTTGTAATGTCTTTTTCGGGTCGGCATAATGGTCGGCCTGATTTTGTTTTAGGTCAGTAGCTCAATTGGCAGAGCGACGGTCTCCAAAACCGTAGGTTGGGGGTTCGATTCCCTCCTGACCTGCCAGATTCACTTGGTGTGTCTGGCTTTCTTTTCACAGGATCTTCATAGATGACTCCTAAAGCTGAAGCTCAAGGCTCTCGCTTCGATCTGCTCAAGTGGCTAGTAGTAGTCGCTTTGGTGGTTGTTGGCGTTGTTGGTAATCAGTATTACTCTGCTTCGCCGATCCTGTACCGCGTACTTGCATTGCTTGTCATCGCCGCTGTGGCTGCCTTCGTAGGCCTGCAAACAGTCAAGGGCAAGTCTTTCTTCGTACTGGTTAAGGAAGCTCGCACCGAGATTCGTAAAGTCGTATGGCCAACTCGCCAAGAAACCACGCAGACCACGTTGATCGTTGTCGCTGTTGTGTTGGTTATGGCGTTGCTGTTGTGGGGTCTTGATTCCCTGCTCGGCTGGCTTGTTTCCTTGATTGTCGGCTAAGGGTGTCCCGTGGCTAAGCGTTGGTACGTTGTGCATGCTTACTCCGGTTACGAGAAGCATGTCATGCGCTCGTTAGTAGAGCGCGTAAAGCTGGCTGGCATGGAAGATGGCTTTGGCGAAATTCTGGTTCCCACTGAAGAAGTGGTTGAAATGCGTAATGGCCAGAAACGCAAAAGCGAGCGTAAGTTCTTCCCAGGTTATGTGCTGGTTCAGATGGACATGAATGAGGGTACTTGGCACTTGGTCAAGGATACTCCTCGGGTGATGGGTTTCATCGGCGGTACCGCTGATAAGCCAGCACCAATCACAGACAAAGAGGCAGAAGCGATTCTGCGTCGTGTCGCTGATGGTAGCGATAAGCCGAAGCCGAAGACGTTGTTCGAGCCTGGCGAGTCGGTGCGTGTCAATGACGGGCCGTTTGCCGACTTTACCGGCACGGTTGAAGAAGTTAACTACGAAAAGAGCCGGATCCAAGTGGCAGTGCTCATTTTCGGTCGCTCTACTCCGGTAGAGCTAGAGTTCAGCCAGGTCGAAAAAGTCTAGCTGAGCAAGCATCCCAACCCCGCAGCCCTAGGCTGTGGGGTTTTGTCGTCACTGGGATAAACGCGCAAGTAACCGGGGAGCCTTTCGAGGCGTTCGAACCCGTAATTGGAGTGCCTCATGGCCAAGAAGATTACCGCTTACATCAAGCTGCAAGTGAAGGCCGCTCAGGCTAACCCAAGCCCACCTGTTGGTCCTGCTCTGGGTCAGCACGGCGTGAACATCATGGAATTCTGCAAGGCTTTCAACGCCCGTACTCAGGGTATTGAGCCGGGTCTGCCGACTCCAGTGATCATCACTGTCTACAGCGACCGTAGCTTCACTTTCGAAACCAAATCCACCCCTGCTTCGGTTCTGCTGAAGAAGGCGGCTGGTCTGACTAGCGGTTCCGCTCGTCCGAACACCGTTAAGGTTGGCACTGTGACTCGTGCTCAGCTGGAAGAAATCGCGAAAGTTAAAAACGCGGATCTGACTGCAGCTGATATGGAAGCAGCCGTGCGTACCATCGCCGGTTCTGCTCGTAGCATGGGCCTTAACGTGGAGGGTGTGTAATGGCTAAGTTGACCAAGCGTCAAAAGGCTATCGCCGGCAAAATCGAAGCAGGCAAGTCCTACAACTTTGTAGACGCTGCTGCTCTGCTGGCTGAGCTGTCAACTGTCAAGTTCAGCGAGTCGTTCGACGTTGCTGTGAACCTGGGTGTTGACCCGCGTAAATCCGACCAGGTCGTTCGTAGCGCTACTGTGCTGCCGCACGGTACTGGCAAGACTGTTCGCGTTGCTGTGTTCACCCAGGGTCCAGCTGCTGAGGCCGCTCTGGCTGCCGGCGCTGACCGTGTAGGTATGGACGACCTGGCTGCCGAAATGAAAGGCGGCGACCTGAACTATGACGTAGTTATCGCATCCCCGGATGCAATGCGCGTTGTAGGCCAGTTGGGTCAGATCCTCGGTCCACGTGGCCTGATGCCTAACCCTAAAGTCGGCACCGTAACTCCAGACGTAGCTACCGCGGTTAAAAACGCCAAGGCTGGTCAGGTTCGTTATCGCACCGACAAAAACGGCATCATCCACACTTCCGTTGGCAAGATCGGCTTCGACGCCGTCAAGCTGAAGGAAAACGTTGAAGCCCTGATCGCTGATCTGAAGCGTATCAAGCCAGCTTCCTCGAAAGGCATTTACGTCAAGCGCGTTACCCTGAGCACCACTATGGGCCCAGGTCTGGTCATCGACCAAAGCTCGCTCGACGCTTAAGACAAAAGTTGGCGTAAGCGATTACGCCAATTGAAAGATTGGGGTCCCTGCCTGGCGGGGGCTATCCAAGACCGTAGGCGACGCAAGTCTTAAACCACAAGCCTACGCAGATGGTGCTCCCGGTTCCTTACCGAATCAGACACCAAAACGACATCCGGTTTCGACCAGATGAAACGGTAACAAGCAGGAGTTAAACCCGTGGCAATTAAACTCGAAGACAAGAAGGCCATCGTCGCTGAAGTCAACGAGGCTGCCAAAGTCGCTCTGTCCGCTGTCGTGGCTGATGCCCGTGGCGTAACAGTAGGCGCAATGACCGGACTCCGTAAAGAGGCTCGTGAAGCTGGCGTTTACGTACGTGTTGTACGTAACACCCTGCTCAAGCGCGCCGTTGCTGACACTGAATTCAGTGTTCTCAACGACACGTTCACTGGCCCTACCCTGATTGCCTTCTCCAAAGAACATCCAGGCGCTGCTGCCCGGATCTTCAAAGAGTTCGCAAAGGGTCAGGACAAGTTCGAGATCAAGGCAGCTGCGTTCGAGGGCAAGTTCCTCGCAGCTAACCAAATCGACGTACTGGCAACTCTGCCGACCCGTGACGAAGCAATTTCTCAGCTGATGAGCGTGATTCAAGGCGCTACCAGCAAATTGGCTCGTACTCTGGCGGCAATTCGCGACCAGAAAGAAGCCGCTGCAGCCTAAGGCTCGTCAGCTTCTCGCGTTTTTTGTTTTTTTCGATGGTCGCGTAGGCCGTCCCCAATATCAGGAATTAGATTCATGTCTATCTCTCAGAACGATATCCTTGAAGCAGTTGGCAACATGTCCGTAATGGAAGTTGTTGAGCTGATCAAAGCTTTCGAAGAAAAATTCGGTGTTACCGCTGCTGCTGCATCGGCTGGTCCAGCTGCTGCTGCCGCTGTTGTTGAAGAGCAAACTGAATTCAACGTCATGCTGACCGAAGCTGGCGAGAAGAAAGTTAACGTGATCAAGGCTGTACGTGAACTGACCGGTCTGGGCCTGAAAGAAGCCAAGGCTGTAGTTGACGGCGCTCCTGCCATGGTTCTGGAAGCTGTTGCCAAAGACGCAGCTGACAAAGCCAAAGCAGTACTGGAAGAAGCAGGCGCTAAAGTCGAGCTGAAGTAAGCATCGACTTTGCTCCTCCAGCCCGAGCGTTAAGCGAAAGGCTGATGGCTGGTGGCTCTTGCCACCGGCCTTTTTCCGTTATTGGCAGCCGACTGGGTCGGTGCTGATAACGAGTTGTAACCACCCGATGCGGTGGCGCAAACCATGGGGTTTGCACGATTTTCTGGCTGCTCCCGTCGGGAGGGGCCAAACAAGCAGGTGACCAAGCTGGGGAACGCTGATGGCTTACTCATATACTGAGAAAAAACGTATCCGCAAGGACTTTAGCAAGTTGCCGGACGTCATGGATGTGCCGTACCTCCTGGCCATCCAGCTGGATTCGTATCGTGAATTCTTGCAAGCGGGAGCGACTAAAGATCAGTTCCGCGACGTGGGCCTGCATGCGGCCTTCAAATCCGTTTTCCCGATCATCAGCTACTCCGGCAATGCTGCGCTGGAGTACGTCGGTTATCGCCTGGGCGAACCGGCATTTGATGTCAAAGAATGCGTATTGCGCGGTGTAACTTACGCCGTACCTTTGCGGGTAAAAGTGCGCCTGATCATTTTCGACAAAGAATCGTCGAACAAAGCGATCAAGGACATCAAAGAGCAAGAAGTCTACATGGGTGAAATCCCCCTGATGACTGAGAACGGTACCTTCGTAATCAACGGTACCGAGCGTGTAATCGTTTCCCAGCTGCACCGTTCCCCGGGCGTGTTCTTCGACCACGACCGTGGCAAGACGCACAGCTCCGGCAAACTGCTGTACTCCGCGCGCATCATTCCTTACCGCGGTTCGTGGTTGGACTTCGAGTTCGATCCGAAAGACTGCGTGTTCGTGCGTATCGACCGTCGTCGCAAGCTGCCTGCATCGGTACTGCTGCGCGCGCTCGGCTATACCACTGAAGAAGTGCTCGACGCGTTCTACACCACCAACGTCTTCCACGTGCAAGGTGAAAACCTCAGCCTGGAACTGGTGCCTCAGCGCCTGCGTGGTGAAATTGCTGTCCTGGATATCCTGGATGACAAAGGCAAGGTTATTGTCGAGCAAGGTCGTCGTATCACCGCTCGCCACATCAACCAGCTGGAAAAAGCCGGGATCAAAGAGCTGCAAGTGCCTCTGGACTACGTCCTGGGTCGCACTACCGCCAAGGTCATCGTGCATCCGGCAACCGGCGAAATCCTGGCGGAGTGCAACACCGAGCTGAACACCGAGATCCTGGCGAAAATCGCCAAGGCTCAAGTTGTCCGCATCGAAACTCTGTACACCAACGATATCGACTGCGGTCCGTTCGTCTCCGACACCCTGAAGATCGACTCCACCAGCAACCAATTGGAAGCGCTGGTCGAGATCTATCGCATGATGCGTCCAGGCGAGCCGCCAACCAAAGACGCTGCCGAGACTCTGTTCAACAACCTGTTCTTCAGCCCTGAGCGCTATGACCTGTCTGCGGTCGGCCGGATGAAGTTCAACCGTCGTATCGGTCGTACCGAAATCGAAGGTTCGGGCGTGTTGTGCAAAGAAGACATCGTCGCGGTTCTGAAGACTCTGGTCGACATCCGTAACGGTAAAGGCATCGTCGATGACATCGACCACTTGGGTAACCGTCGTGTTCGCTGCGTAGGCGAAATGGCCGAGAACCAGTTCCGCGTTGGCCTGGTACGTGTTGAGCGTGCGGTCAAAGAGCGTCTGTCGATGGCTGAAAGCGAAGGCCTGATGCCGCAAGACCTGATTAACGCCAAGCCAGTGGCTGCGGCGGTGAAAGAGTTCTTCGGTTCCAGCCAGCTGTCTCAGTTCATGGACCAGAACAACCCGCTGTCCGAGATCACCCACAAGCGTCGTGTGTCAGCACTCGGCCCTGGCGGTTTGACTCGTGAGCGTGCCGGCTTTGAAGTTCGTGACGTACACCCGACTCACTACGGTCGTGTATGCCCGATCGAAACGCCGGAAGGTCCGAACATCGGTCTGATCAACTCCCTGGCCGCCTATGCGCGCACCAACCAGTACGGCTTCCTCGAGAGCCCGTACCGTGTGGTGAAAGACGCTCTGGTCACCGACGAGATCGTGTTCCTGTCCGCCATCGAAGAAGCTGATCATGTGATCGCTCAGGCTTCGGCCACGATGAACGACAAGAAAGTCCTGATCGACGAGCTGGTAGCTGTTCGTCACTTGAACGAGTTCACCGTCAAGGCGCCGGAAGACGTCACCTTGATGGACGTATCGCCGAAGCAGGTAGTTTCGGTTGCAGCGTCGCTGATCCCGTTCCTCGAGCACGACGACGCCAACCGTGCGTTGATGGGTTCGAACATGCAGCGTCAAGCTGTACCAACCCTGCGCGCTGACAAGCCGCTGGTCGGTACCGGCATGGAGCGTAACGTAGCTCGTGACTCCGGCGTTTGCGTCGTGGCTCGTCGTGGTGGCGTTATCGATTCCGTGGACGCCAGCCGTATCGTGGTTCGTGTTGCTGATGACGAAGTTGAAACCGGCGAAGCTGGTGTCGACATCTACAACCTGACCAAATACACCCGCTCTAACCAGAACACCTGCATCAACCAGCGTCCGCTGGTGCGTAAAGGTGATCGGGTCCAGCGCAGCGACATCATGGCCGACGGCCCGTCCACCGACATGGGTGAGCTGGCTCTGGGTCAGAACATGCGCATCGCGTTCATGGCATGGAACGGCTTCAACTTCGAAGACTCCATCTGCCTGTCCGAGCGTGTTGTTCAGGAAGATCGCTTCACCACGATCCACATTCAGGAACTGACCTGTGTGGCACGTGACACCAAGCTTGGGCCTGAGGAAATCACTGCAGACATCCCTAACGTGGGTGAAGCTGCACTGAACAAACTGGACGAAGCCGGTATCGTTTACGTAGGTGCTGAAGTTGGCGCAGGCGACATTCTGGTCGGTAAGGTCACTCCGAAAGGCGAGACTCAACTGACTCCGGAAGAGAAGCTGCTGCGTGCCATCTTCGGTGAAAAAGCCAGCGACGTTAAAGACACCTCCCTGCGTGTACCTACCGGTACCAAGGGTACTGTCATCGACGTACAGGTCTTCACCCGCGACGGCGTTGAGCGTGATGCTCGTGCACTGTCGATCGAGAAGACTCAGCTCGACGAGATCCGCAAGGATCTGAACGAAGAGTTCCGTATCGTTGAAGGCGCCACTTTCGAACGTCTGCGTTCCGCTCTGGTCGGCCATAAAGCCGAAGGCGGCGCTGGTCTGAAGAAAGGTCAGGACATCACCGACGAAGTTCTCGACGGTCTTGAGCATGGTCAGTGGTTCAAACTGCGCATGGCTGAAGATGCTCTGAACGAGCAGCTCGAGAAGGCTCAGGCCTACATCGTTGATCGCCGCCGTCTGCTGGACGACAAGTTCGAAGACAAGAAGCGCAAACTGCAGCAGGGCGATGACCTGGCTCCAGGCGTGCTGAAAATCGTCAAGGTTTACCTGGCAATCCGTCGCCGCATCCAGCCGGGCGACAAGATGGCCGGTCGTCACGGTAACAAAGGTGTGGTCTCCGTGATCATGCCGGTTGAAGACATGCCGCACGATGCCAATGGCACCCCGGTCGACGTCGTCCTCAACCCGTTGGGCGTACCTTCGCGTATGAACGTTGGTCAGATCCTTGAAACCCACCTGGGCCTCGCGGCCAAAGGTCTGGGCGAGAAGATCAACCGGATGATCGAAGAGCAGCGCAAAGTCGCCGAGCTTCGCAAGTTCCTGCACGAGATCTACAACGAGATCGGCGGTCGTAACGAAGATCTGGATAGCTTCTCCGATCAGGAAATCCTGGATCTGGCGAAGAACCTGCGTGGCGGCGTTCCAATGGCCACTCCAGTGTTCGACGGCGCCAAGGAAAGCGAAATCAAGGCCATGCTGAAACTGGCAGACCTGCCAGAAAGCGGCCAGATGCAGCTGACCGACGGCCGTACCGGCAACAAGTTCGAGCGCCCGGTTACTGTTGGCTACATGTACATGCTGAAGCTGAACCACTTGGTAGACGACAAGATGCACGCTCGTTCTACCGGTTCGTACAGCCTGGTTACCCAGCAGCCGCTGGGTGGTAAGGCACAGTTCGGTGGTCAGCGTTTCGGGGAGATGGAGGTCTGGGCACTGGAGGCATACGGTGCCGCTTACACTCTGCAAGAAATGCTCACAGTGAAGTCGGACGATGTGAACGGCCGTACCAAGATGTACAAAAACATCGTGGATGGCGATCACCGTATGGAGCCGGGCATGCCCGAGTCCTTCAACGTGTTGATCAAGGAAATTCGTTCCCTCGGCATCGATATCGATCTGGAAACCGAATAACACGTGACGCGAATCGAGAGCGGGGCAGGATTGCCCGCTCTCTGCTCCGCCAGGAGGAAAGGCCTTGAAAGACCTACTGAATTTGCTGAAAAACCAGGGTCAAGTCGAAGAGTTCGATGCCATCCGTATTGGATTGGCATCGCCTGAGATGATCCGTTCGTGGTCGTTCGGTGAAGTTAAAAAGCCGGAAACCATCAACTACCGTACGTTCAAACCTGAGCGTGACGGCCTGTTCTGCGCCAAGATATTTGGCCCGGTAAAGGATTACGAGTGCCTGTGCGGTAAGTACAAGCGCTTGAAGCACCGTGGTGTGATCTGCGAGAAGTGCGGCGTTGAAGTCGCGCTGGCTAAAGTTCGTCGTGAGCGCATGGCGCACATCGAACTGGCCTCGCCAGTTGCCCACATCTGGTTCTTGAAATCGCTGCCGTCGCGTATCGGCTTGCTGATGGACATGACCCTGCGTGATATCGAACGCGTTCTCTATTTCGAGAGCTATGTCGTTATCGATCCAGGCATGACCACCCTTGAAAAAGGTCAGCTGCTGAACGATGAGCAGTACTTTGAAGCGCTGGAAGAGTTCGGCGACGATTTCGATGCCCGCATGGGTGCCGAAGCTGTCCGCGAACTGCTGCACGCTATCGACCTGGAACACGAGATTGGCCGTCTGCGTGAAGAAATTCCGCAAACCAACTCCGAAACCAAAATCAAGAAGCTGTCCAAGCGTCTGAAGTTGATGGAAGCCTTCCAGGGTTCCGGCAACCTTCCAGAATGGATGGTGCTGACCGTTCTGCCGGTTCTGCCGCCAGATCTGCGTCCACTGGTCCCGCTGGATGGCGGTCGCTTCGCGACTTCCGACCTCAACGATCTGTATCGTCGAGTGATCAACCGTAACAACCGCTTGAAGCGTCTGCTCGATCTGTCCGCTCCGGACATCATCGTGCGCAACGAAAAGCGTATGTTGCAGGAAGCCGTCGATGCACTGCTCGACAACGGTCGTCGTGGTCGCGCTATCACCGGTTCCAACAAGCGTCCTCTGAAATCCCTGGCTGACATGATCAAGGGTAAGCAAGGTCGTTTCCGTCAGAACTTGCTCGGTAAGCGTGTTGACTACTCGGGTCGTTCGGTAATTACCGTAGGTCCGACCCTGCGTCTGCACCAGTGCGGTCTGCCGAAGAAAATGGCTCTCGAGCTGTTCAAGCCGTTCATTTTCGGCAAGCTGGAAATGCGTGGTCTCGCTACCACCATCAAAGCTGCGAAGAAGATGGTTGAGCGCGAGCTGCCGGAAGTTTGGGACGTTCTCGCTGAAGTTATCCGCGAACACCCAGTGCTTCTCAACCGTGCACCGACCCTTCACCGTCTGGGTATCCAGGCGTTTGAACCAGTTCTGATCGAAGGTAAGGCTATCCAGCTGCACCCTCTGGTCTGTGCTGCGTACAACGCCGACTTCGACGGCGACCAAATGGCCGTGCACGTACCGCTGACACTGGAAGCCCAGTTGGAAGCGCGTGCGTTGATGATGTCGACCAACAACATTCTGTCGCCAGCCAACGGTGAGCCAATCATCGTTCCGTCGCAGGACGTTGTATTGGGTCTGTACTACATGACTCGTGAAGCGATCAACGCCAAGGGCGAAGGTCGTGTGTTCGCGGATCTGCAGGAAGTTGACCGTGTGTTCCGTGCCGGCGAAGCCGCGCTGCACGCAAAAGTCAAAGTGCGGATCAACGAAACCGTCAATGACCGTGATGGCGGCAGCGTGACCAACACTCGTATCGTCGACACCACTGTCGGCCGTGCGCTGTTGTTCCAGGTTGTACCAAAAGGTCTGTCGTACGACGTCGTCAACCTGCCGATGAAGAAAAAGGCGATCTCCAAGCTGATCAACCAGTGCTACCGCGTGGTTGGTTTGAAAGAGACCGTGATCTTCGCTGACCAGTTGATGTACACCGGTTTTGCCTATTCGACTATTTCCGGCGTTTCCATCGGTGTTAACGACTTCGTTATCCCGGATGAAAAAGCCCGCATCATCGGTGCTGCTACCGACGAAGTGAAAGAGATCGAAAGTCAGTACGCCTCCGGCCTGGTAACCCAGGGCGAGAAGTACAACAAAGTGATCGACCTTTGGTCCAAGGCGAACGACGAAGTTTCCAAGGCGATGATGGCCAACCTCTCGAAAGAGAAAGTCATCGACCGTCATGGCGTCGAAGTCGACCAAGAGTCCTTCAACTCGATGTACATGATGGCCGACTCGGGCGCACGGGGTTCTGCTGCGCAGATCCGTCAGCTCGCCGGTATGCGTGGCCTGATGGCCAAGCCGGACGGCTCCATCATCGAAACGCCGATTACTGCGAACTTCCGTGAAGGTTTGAGCGTACTTCAGTACTTCATCTCGACTCACGGTGCTCGTAAAGGTTTGGCGGATACCGCGTTGAAAACTGCGAACTCCGGTTACCTGACTCGTCGTCTGGTAGACGTGGCGCAGGATCTGGTTGTGACCGAGATCGATTGCGGCACCGAACATGGCCTGGTAATGACTCCGCACATTGAAGGCGGTGACGTTGTTGAGCCGTTGGGTGAGCGCGTATTGGGTCGTGTCATTGCCCGTGACGTATTCAAGCCAGGTACCGAGGAAGTTATCGTTCCTGCCGGCACTCTGGTAGACGAGAAGTGGGTCGAGTTCATCGAGCTGAACAGCATCGACGAAGTCATCGTGCGTTCGCCGATCAGCTGCGAAACTCGCTATGGCATTTGCGCCAAGTGCTACGGCCGTGACTTGGCTCGTGGTCACCAGGTGAACATCGGTGAAGCGGTCGGCGTTATCGCTGCCCAGTCCATCGGTGAGCCGGGTACCCAGCTGACCATGCGTACGTTCCACATCGGTGGTGCGGCAAGCCGGACCTCCGCAGCTGACAGCGTTCAGGTGAAGAATGGCGGTACCGTCCGTCTGCACAACCTGAAGCACGTTGAGCGAGTGGATGGTTGCCTGGTTGCTGTGTCCCGTTCCGGTGAGCTGGCAATCGCTGATGACTTCGGTCGTGAGCGCGAGCGTTACAAGCTGCCGTACGGTGCTGTGATTTCGGTTAAAGAAGGTGACAAGGTCGACGCTGGCGCAATCGTGGCCAAGTGGGATCCGCACACTCACCCAATCGTTACCGAAATGAAAGGTACCGTGACCTACGTGGGCATGGAAGAAGGCATCACGATCAAGCGTCAGACTGACGAATTGACCGGTATGACCAACATTGAAGTTCTCGACGCCAAAGACCGTCCAGCTGCCGGTAAAGATATCCGTCCTGCTGTGAAGATGGTTGATGACAACGGCAAGGATCTGTTGCTGCCAGGCACTGACGTTATCGCTCAGTACTTCCTGCCAGCCAACGCCCTGGTCGGTGTTGCGGACGGTGCGAAAATCGCGATCGGTGATGTTATCGCTCGTATTCCGCAAGAGACTTCGAAGACCCGTGACATCACCGGTGGTCTGCCGCGTGTTGCCGACTTGTTCGAAGCCCGTCGTCCGAAAGAAGCCTCGATTCTGGCTGAAGTCAGCGGCACCATCGCGTTCGGTAAAGAGACCAAAGGCAAACGCCGTCTGGTCATCACTCCGAACGACGGTAGCGATCCGTACGAAGAGCTGATTCCGAAGTGGCGTCACCTGAACGTCTTCGAAGGCGAACAGGTAAACCGCGGCGAAGTTATCTCCGACGGCCCGAGCGATCCACACGACATCCTGCGTCTGCTGGGTGTAAGTGCGCTGGCCAAGTACATCGTGAACGAGATCCAGGACGTTTACCGTCTGCAAGGCGTGAAGATCAACGACAAGCACATCGAGACCATCCTGCGTCAGATGCTGCGTAAAGTTGAAATCGCTGAATCCGGCGATTCCAGTTTCATCAAGGGCGACCAGATGGAATTGACTCACGTATTGGTAGAGAACGAGCGCCTGGCGAACGACGAGAAATTCGTTTCCAAGTTCACTCGCGTGCTGCTGGGTATCACCAAGGCGTCGTTGTCCACCGAATCGTTCATCTCGGCGGCTTCCTTCCAGGAAACCACCCGCGTACTGACCGAAGCGGCGGTAACCGGCAAGCGCGATTACCTGCGCGGCCTGAAAGAAAACGTGGTCGTGGGTCGTCTGATCCCGGCTGGTACCGGTCTGGCTTATCACAGCGAGCGTAAGCGCCGTCGTGATGCTGACAAACCGTTGCGCGTAAGCGCCAGTGAAGTGGAAGCTGCACTGACCGAAGCGCTGAACTCGAGCGGTAACTGAGTTCTGCGATAAATGAGCCAAGGCCCTGATCGTTCCGTTCATCGAATCAAGACATTTTGTCGAGGTTGGATAAGCGGGAAGGTCGGGGCCTTGTCTTGACTGGGGGCAAGATCCTCTTTAGACTCTTGTACCCCTAAATTTGGCGGGAATTCGTTCCTGCCATTTTGCTTTTCTTGCAAGACAATAGCGTCGCAAGACAACAGTGGAGCTAGTAGATGGCAACTATCAACCAGCTGGTACGTCAGCCGCGTAAGCGTATCGTCGAGAAATCCGACGTGCCTGCGCTGCAGAACTGCCCGCAACGTCGTGGCGTATGCACCCGTGTGTATACCACCACGCCGAAAAAACCTAACTCGGCACTGCGTAAAGTATGCCGTGTGCGTCTGACCAACGGTTTCGAGGTTTCCTCGTACATCGGCGGTGAAGGCCACAACCTGCAAGAGCACAGCGTGGTACTGATCCGCGGCGGTCGTGTAAAAGACTTGCCAGGTGTTCGTTACCACACCGTTCGCGGCTCTTTGGATACTTCCGGCGTTAAAGGTCGTAACCAAGGTCGTTCGAAGTACGGTACCAAGAAGCCTAAGTAGTAGTGGCTTTTTGTAAAAACTGAATCATCTATTTTTCTGAGTCGATAAGAGTAAGGTCGGAGGCGTCCCGAAAGGGCACTGATTCCGAGCGAACCTGAAGACCGTTTGAGGGCTTATCCATGCCAAGAAGACGCGTAGCAGCCAAGCGCGAAGTGCTTGACGATCCAAAATACGGAAGCCAAATCCTGGCCAAGTTCATGAACCACGTGATGGAAAGCGGCAAGAAAGCCGTTGCCGAGCGTATCGTTTATGGCGCGCTGGAGAAGGTTAAAGAACGCAAGAACAGCGACCCCCTGGAAATCTTCGAGAAAGCTCTCGACGCCATCGCTCCGCTGGTCGAAGTAAAGTCGCGCCGTGTAGGCGGTGCTACTTACCAGGTTCCGGTCGAAGTTCGTCCGTCCCGTCGTAACGCTCTGGCAATGCGCTGGTTGGTAGACTTCGCCCGTAAGCGCGGCGAGAAGTCTATGGCTCTGCGTTTGGCTGGCGAACTGTTGGACGCTGCTGAAGGCAAAGGTGCTGCAGTTAAGAAGCGTGAAGACGTGCACCGTATGGCTGAAGCCAACAAGGCTTTCTCGCACTACCGCTTCTAATTTTAGCGTCACTAATTTTGCGAGGGCTTTATGGCTCGTACTACACCGATTAATCGCTACCGTAACATTGGTATCGTTGCTCACGTGGATGCTGGTAAAACCACCACCACCGAGCGCGTCCTTTTTTACACTGGCAAAAGTCACAAAATGGGCGAGGTGCATGACGGCGCCGCGACCACAGACTGGATGGTGCAGGAGCAGGAGCGTGGTATTACCATTACTTCTGCTGCTATTACCGCCTTCTGGCAGGGTTCCGAGAAGCAGCACAAAGATCAGTATCGCTTCAACGTCATCGACACCCCGGGTCACGTTGACTTCACTATTGAAGTTGAACGTTCCCTGCGTGTTCTCGACGGCGCGGTCGTTGTGTTCTGCGGTACCTCGGGTGTTGAGCCTCAGTCGGAAACCGTATGGCGTCAGGCCAACAAGTACGGCGTTCCACGTCTTGTTTACGTAAACAAGATGGACCGTGCTGGTGCAAACTTCCTGCGCGTGATCGGTCAGATCAAGCAGCGTCTGGGTCACACTCCGGTGCCAATCCAGTTGGCTATCGGTTCCGAAGACAACTTCCAGGGTCAGATCGATCTGATGTCCATGGAAGCTGTTTACTGGAATGACGCTGACAAAGGCATGACTCCACGTCGCGAGCCTATCCCTGCTGAATTGCAGGAATTGGCTGACGAGTGGCGCAGCAACATGATTGAAGCTGCGGCCGAAGCCAGCGAAGAGCTGATGAACAAGTACCTCGAAGGTGAAGAACTCACCAACGCGGAAATCAAGGCCGCTCTGCGTCAGCGTACTATTGCTGGCGAGATCGTTCTGGCTGTTTGCGGTTCTTCCTTCAAGAACAAGGGCGTTCCCCTGGTTCTCGACGCCGTTATCGACTACCTGCCTGCTCCTACCGACATTCCTGCCATCAAGGGTACTGACCCGGATGACGAGACCAAGGAAATGGAGCGTCACGCAGACGACAGCGAGCCGTTCTCGGCTCTGGCGTTCAAGATCGCTACCGACCCATTCGTGGGTACCTTGACCTTTGTTCGAGTTTACTCGGGCGTGTTGGCCTCCGGCGACGGCGTGATCAACTCGGTTAAAGGCAAGAAAGAGCGTGTGGGTCGTATGGTGCAAATGCACGCAAACGCCCGCGAAGAGATCAAGGAAGTTCGCGCTGGTGACATCGCGGCCTTGATCGGCATGAAGGACGTCACCACTGGTGAGACTTTGTGCAACGCTGACAAGCCAATCATCCTGGTTCGCATGGACTTCCCGGAGCCGGTTATTTCGGTTGCCGTAGAGCCTAAGACCAAGGACGACCAGGAAAAAATGGGTATCGCTCTGGGCAAACTTGCTCAGGAAGACCCGTCTTTCCGCGTCAAGACTGATGAAGAGACTGGTCAAACGATCATCTCCGGCATGGGCGAGTTGCACCTGGACATCCTGGTTGACCGGATGCGCCGTGAGTTCAACGTCGAAGCCAACATCGGTAAGCCTCAAGTTTCGTACCGTGAGCGCATCACGAAGAGCTGCGAAATTGAAGGCAAGTTCGTTCGTCAGTCCGGCGGTCGTGGCCAGTTCGGTCATTGCTGGATTCGTTTTGCTCCTGCTGACGAAGGTCAGGAAGGTCTGCAATTCCTGAACGAAGTAGTGGGTGGTGTGGTTCCTAAGGAATACATCCCGGCTATCCAGAAGGGTATCGAAGAGCAGATGAAGAACGGCGTTGTTGCCGGCTATCCGCTGATCGGCCTGAAGGCTACCGTGTTTGATGGTTCCTACCATGACGTCGACTCGAACGAGATGGCGTTTAAGGTGGCTGCTTCCATGGCGACCAAGCAACTGGCCCAGAAGGGCGGTGGTGAGTTGCTTGAGCCGATCATGGCTGTAGAGGTTGTTACACCTGAAGACTATATGGGTGACGTGATGGGCGACCTTAACCGTCGTCGCGGCATGATCCTGGGTATGGAAGATACGGTTTCCGGTAAAGTAATTCGTGCCGAGGTTCCGTTGGGCGAGATGTTCGGTTATGCGACCGACGTTCGTTCCATGTCCCAAGGTCGCGCAAGCTACTCTATGGAATTCAAAAAATACAATACAGCTCCGTCGCACATCGTCGAAACTGTAACCAAAAAACAAGGCTGATTCAGTCCTTTAGGCTAGGAGTTAATTGTCGTGGCTAAAGAAAAATTTGATCGTTCCCTTCCGCACGTCAACGTTGGCACCATCGGTCACGTTGACCACGGTAAAACCACTCTGACTGCTGCTCTGACTCGCGTCTGCTCCGAAGTTTTCGGTTCGGCTCGTGTTGACTTCGACAAGATCGACAGCGCACCAGAAGAGAAAGCTCGTGGTATCACCATCAACACCGCGCACGTTGAATACAACTCGCTGATCCGTCACTACGCTCACGTTGACTGCCCAGGTCACGCTGACTATGTGAAGAACATGATCACCGGTGCTGCTCAGATGGACGGCGCTATCCTGGTTTGCTCGGCCGCTGATGGTCCGATGCCACAAACCCGTGAGCACATCCTGCTGTCCCGTCAGGTAGGCGTTCCGTACATCGTGGTTTTCCTGAACAAGGCTGACCTGGTAGACGACGCAGAGCTGCTGGAACTGGTTGAGATGGAAGTTCGCGACCTGCTCAGCACTTACGACTTCCCAGGTGACGACACTCCGATCATCATCGGTTCTGCTCGTATGGCTCTGGAAGGCAACGACGAAAACGAAATGGGCACCACTGCCGTTCGTAAACTGGTTGAAACTCTGGACAGCTACATCCCAGAGCCAGTTCGTCTGACCGACAAGCCGTTCCTGATGCCAATCGAAGACGTATTCTCGATCTCGGGTCGTGGTACTGTTGTGACTGGTCGTATCGAGCGCGGTATCGTTCGCGTTCAGGATCCACTGGAAATCGTTGGTCTGCGTGACACCACCGTCACCACCTGCACCGGTGTTGAAATGTTCCGCAAGCTGCTCGACGAAGGTCGTGCTGGCGAGAACTGCGGCGTTCTGCTGCGTGGTACCAAGCGTGACGACGTTGAGCGTGGCCAGGTTCTGGTTAAGCCGGGTTCGGTTAAGCCGCACACCAAGTTCACCGCAGAAGTTTACGTTCTGAGCAAGGAAGAAGGCGGTCGTCATACTCCGTTCTTCAAAGGCTACCGTCCACAGTTCTACTTCCGTACTACTGACGTGACTGGTAACTGCGAGCTGCCAGAAGGCGTTGAAATGGTAATGCCAGGTGACAACATTCAGATGACTGTTACCCTGATCAAAACCATCGCAATGGAAGACGGTCTGCGTTTCGCTATCCGTGAAGGCGGTCGTACCGTCGGCGCTGGCGTCGTAGCCAAAATCATCGAGTAAGCTCTTTTTGAGTAAGCTTTGATGAGTTGAAAAAGCCCCCGCTTAGCGGGGGCTTTTTTATTGGGTTGACACCTATCTGGGGCGTCTATAGAATTGCGCCTCCTTTTAACGGGCGTATTGCGCCCGGTGGGAATAGCAGCCGGAGTCTGAAATCCAATGCAAAATCAGCAAATCCGTATCAGGTTGAAGGCTTTTGACCATCGCCTGATCGACCAATCCACCCAGGAAATCGTGGAAACCGCGAAACGTACTGGTGCTCAAGTGCGTGGTCCAATTCCACTGCCTACCCGTAAAGAGCGGTTCACCGTTCTGGTCTCCCCGCACGTCAACAAAGACGCGCGTGACCAGTACGAGATCCGTACTCATAAGCGCGTTCTGGACATCGTCCAGCCAACGGATAAAACCGTTGATGCTCTTATGAAGCTTGATCTTGCGGCCGGTGTGGAAGTGCAGATCAGCCTCGGCTAAGACTCGGTCTTAGTCGTGTAACGCTCTGAAATGGGCGGCCATAGCGGGTGAAAGCCCCGTACACTCATGAGGTTTACAACATGACTATTGGTGTAGTCGGTCGTAAATGCGGTATGACCCGTATTTTCACCGAAGAAGGTGTCTCCATTCCGGTCACGGTCATTGAGATCGAGCCGAATCGCGTCACCCAGTTCAAAACTGAAGAGACCGATGGCTATCGTGCAGTGCAAGTCACTGTAGGCGAGCGTCGTGCTTCGCGTGTTACAGCTGCTCAGGCTGGCCACTTCGCTAAAGCGAACGTTGCCGCTGGTCGTACCGTAATGGAATTCCGTCTTGAAGAAGGCGAGTACCAGGCCGGCGATCTGATCAACGCTGAAATCTTCGCCGCTGGTCAACTGGTTGATGTAACCGGTCAGTCCAAAGGTAAAGGCTTCCAGGGTACGATCAAGCGTTGGAACTTCCGCGGGCAAGATAATACCCACGGTAACTCCGTGTCCCACCGCGTTCCAGGCTCTATCGGCCAGTGCCAGACTCCTGGTCGTGTATTCAAGGGCAAAAAAATGTCCGGTCATATGGGCGCTGAGCGCGTGACCGTGCAGTCCCTCGAAGTAGTGCGCGTGGACGCTGAACGCAATCTGTTGTTGGTCAAGGGCGCTGTTCCTGGCGCTACTGGCGGCAACTTGGTTGTACGTCCAGCAGCCAAGGCTCGCGGTTAAGGGGAAGCTGACATGCAATTAAATGTAAATGACGCTCAAGCGATCGAAGTTTCCGAACTGACATTTGGCGGCGAATTCAACGAGACGCTGGTTCACCAAGCAGTCGTGGCCTACATGGCCGGCGGCCGTCAAGGTAGCAAGCAGCAAAAGACCCGTTCCGACGTTCGTGGTGGCGGTAAGCGCCCATGGCGTCAGAAAGGTACTGGCCGTGCTCGTGCCGGTACTATCCGTAGCCCAATCTGGCGTGGCGGCGGTACCACTTTCGCAGCTCGTCCTCAGGATCACTCCCAGAAGCTGAACAAGAAGATGTATCGCGCAGCAATGCGTTCCATCCTTGCTGAGCTGGTGCGTACTGATCGTCTGGTCGTGGTTCAGGATTTCGCAGTTGAAACTCCGAAAACCAAAGACCTGCTGGGCAAGCTGAACAACATGAGCCTGACCGACGTTCTGATCGTGTCGGACGCTGTTGATCAGAACCTGTACCTGGCTGCTCGCAACCTGCCGCACGTAGATGTACGTGATGTGCAAGGTTCCGATCCAGTTAGTCTGATCGCATACGACAAGGTGTTGATCACCGTGTCGGCCGTGAAGAAATTCGAGGAGCTGCTGGGATGAACCAGGAACGCGTATTTAAAGTTCTGCTTGGCCCGCACGTTTCCGAGAAGGCTACGGTTCTGGCAGACAAGAAAGGTCAGTTCGTTTTCAAGGTTGCTACTGATGCAACCAAGCTGGAAATCAAGAAGGCCGTCGAAAGCCTGTTCAGCGTGAAAGTAGAGCGTGTTACTACCCTGAATGTTCTGGGTAAGAGCAAGCGTACTGCTCGCGGTCTGGGCAAGCGTAATGACTGGAAGAAGGCAGTTATCTCCCTTCAGCCAGGCCAAGATCTCGATTTCAGCAGCAGTGCTGAGTAAGGAAGGGGTGCATCATGGCAATCGTTAAATGCAAACCGACTTCCCCTGGCCGCCGTCATGTGGTCAAGGTGGTCAACCAGGAGCTGCATAAAGGCGCTCCTCACGCACCGCTGCTCGAGAAGAAATCGAAGTCTGGTGGTCGTAACAACAATGGTCGTATTACCACTCGTCACATCGGTGGTGGCCATAAGCAGCATTATCGTCTGGTCGATTTCCGTCGCAACGACAAAGATGGCATTCCAGCCACTGTCGAGCGTATCGAATACGATCCAAACCGTACTGCTCACATTGCTCTTATGTTGTACGCAGACGGCGAACGCCGTTACATCATCGCCCCTAAAGGCGTGAACGCTGGTGACCAGCTGATTTCGGGTGCTTTGGCTCCGATCAAGCCGGGCAACCAGTTGCAACTGCGCAGCATTCCAGTTGGTAGTACCGTACACGGCATCGAATTGAAGCCAGGTAAAGGCGCGCAAATCGCTCGTTCCGCTGGTGCTTCGGCTCAGCTGATCGCTCGTGAAGGTGTCTATGTGACCCTGCGTCTGCGTTCTGGTGAGATGCGTAAAGTGCTGGCTGAATGCCGCGCGACCCTGGGTGAAGTCTCGAACTCCGAGCACAGCCTGCGTTCGCTGGGTAAAGCTGGTGCCAAACGCTGGCGTGGCGTTCGCCCAACCGTTCGTGGTGTTGCCATGAACCCGGTTGACCACCCACATGGTGGTGGTGAAGGTCGTACCTCTGGTGGTCGTCATCCGGTATCGCCATGGGGCTTCCCGACTAAGGGCGCGAAGACTCGTGGTAATAAGCGTACCGACAAAATGATCGTCCGTCGTCGCAAGTAAATAGAGGGATACGACAGTGCCACGTTCTCTGAAAAAAGGTCCTTTTATCGATCTTCACCTACTGAAGAAGATCGAAGTGGCGGCGGAAAAGAACGATCGCAAACCAGTTAAAACCTGGTCGCGCCGTTCGATGATCCTGCCACAAATGGTCGGTCTGACCATCGCAGTACACAACGGTCGTCAACATGTTCCAGTTCTCGTGAACGAAGACATGGTCGGCCACAAACTGGGCGAGTTCGCCGGTACCCGCACTTATCGTGGGCACGTGGCTGACAAGAAAGCCAAGCGTTAAGGGGTTAGGAAATGGAAGTAGCCGCTAAGTTGTCGGGCGCTCGAATCTCCGCCCAGAAAGCCCGCTTGGTCGCCGACCAGATCCGCGGGAAGAAGGTGGGCGAAGCGCTCAACTTGTTGGCTTTCAGCAGTAAGAAAGCCGCCGAGATCATGAAGAAAGTGCTGGAGTCGGCCGTAGCCAACGCCGAGCATAACGAAGGCGCAGACGTTGATGACCTTAAAGTCAGCACCGTTTTCGTCAACGAAGGGCGTTCGCTGAAGCGAATCATGCCACGTGCCAAAGGCCGTGCTGATCGCATCGTCAAGCGGTCTTGCCATATCACTGTCAAGGTTGCTGACAAGTAACGGAGTCGAAGAGATGGGTCAGAAAGTACATCCCATTGGCATTCGCCTGGGAATCGTCAAGGAGCACACCTCCGTCTGGTACGCAGACGGTCGGACTTATGCGGACTATTTGTTCGCTGATCTGAAGGTGCGTGAGTATCTCCAAGACAAACTAAAAAGCGCGTCCGTAAGCCGTATCGATATCCATCGTCCGGCCCAAACTGCACGTATCACCATCCACACCGCTCGTCCAGGTATCGTTATCGGGAAGAAAGGTGAAGATGTTGAGAAACTGCGTCAGGACCTGACCAAGCAAATGGGTGTGCCTGTGCACATCAATATCGAAGAAATCCGCAAGCCGGAACTCGACGGTATGTTGGTTGCGCAGAGCGTAGCTCAGCAGCTGGAGCGTCGCGTAATGTTCCGTCGCGCTATGAAGCGCGCTGTACAGAACGCCATGCGCATTGGTGCCAAAGGCATCAAAATCCAAGTGAGCGGTCGTCTCGGCGGTGCTGAAATCGCACGTACTGAATGGTATCGCGAAGGTCGTGTGCCACTGCACACCCTGCGTGCCGACATCGACTATGCCAACTACGAAGCTCACACCACTTACGGTGTGATCGGTGTAAAGGTTTGGATCTTCAAAGGCGAAGTAATTGGTGGTCGCCAAGAAGAACTGAAACCACAAGCACCAGCGCCTCGTAAAAAAGCTGCTAAGTAAGGGGTACGCCAAATGTTGCAACCAAAGCGTACGAAGTTCCGCAAGCAGATGACTGGTCACAACCGTGGCCTGGCATTGCGCGGTAGCAAAGTCAGCTTCGGCGAGTTCGCGCTGAAGTCTGTAGCTCGTGGTCGTCTCACCGCTCGTCAGATCGAGTCAGCGCGTCGTGCACTGACCCGTCACGTTAAACGTGGCGGCAAGATCTGGATCCGTGTGTTCCCGGACAAGCCTATTTCCAAGAAGCCACTCGAAGTTCGGATGGGTAAAGGTAAAGGTAGCGTGGAATACTGGGTTGCCCAGATTCAGCCAGGCAAAGTCCTGTATGAAATCGAGGGTGTTTCTGAAGAGCTGGCGCGTGAGGCATTTGCCCTGGCTGCTGCAAAGCTGCCGCTCGCCACTGCCTTCGTTAAACGGACGGTGATGTGATGAAAGCGAACGAACTTCGTGAAAAAGACGCGCCGCAGCTTAACGAGCAACTGCTCGGCCTGCTGCGCGACCAGTTCAATCTGCGCATGCAGAAAGCAACTGGCCAGTTGGGGCAGTCTCACCTGCTCCGGCAAGTTAAGCGTGACATCGCTCGCGTGAAGACTGTGCTCAAACAGCAGGCAGGTAAGTAATCATGGCTGAAGCCGAAAAAACCGTCCGTACGCTGACTGGCCGTGTTGTCAGCGACAAAATGGACAAGACCATCACCGTTCTGATCGAGCGTCGCGTTAAGCACCCGATCTACGGTAAATACGTTAAGCGTTCGACTAAGCTGCACGCGCACGACGAAACCAATCAGTGCCACATCGGCGACAAAGTCACTATTCGTGAAACTCGTCCTTTGGCCAAGACCAAGTCTTGGGCGCTGGTTGATGTTCTCGAACGCGCTGTGGAAGTCTAAGGACTAGGGGTCGGAGAAATTATATGATTCAGACTCAATCCATGCTCGATGTGGCCGATAACAGCGGCGCTCGCCGCGTTATGTGCATCAAGGTGCTGGGTGGCTCCCATCGTCGTTACGCTGGTATCGGTGACATCATCAAAGTTACCGTGAAGGAAGCAATTCCTCGCGGTAAAGTGAAAAAAGGCCAAGTGATGACTGCTGTTGTAGTCCGCACTCGTCACGGCGTTCGTCGTGCTGATGGCTCCATTATCCGCTTTGATGGCAACGCTGCTGTTCTTCTGAACAACAAGCAAGAGCCGATCGGCACCCGTATCTTTGGGCCAGTGACCCGTGAACTTCGTACTGAGAAGTTCATGAAGATCGTCTCGCTCGCCCCAGAAGTGCTGTAAGGAGATCCGACATGCAAAAGATTCGTCGTGACGACGAGATCATCGTGATCGCCGGCAAAGACAAAGGTAAGCGCGGTAAGGTGCTTAAGGTTCTCGCTAATAACCGTCTGGTTATCGGTGGTCTGAACCTGGTCAAGCGTCATACCAAGCCTAACCCGATGTCGGGCGTACAAGGCGGTATCGTCGAGAAAGAAGCTCCACTGGACGCTTCTAACGTAGCCATTTTCAACGGCGAAACCAACAAGGCTGATCGCGTTGGTTTCAAAGTAGAAGACGGCAAGAAAATTCGTGTCTTCAAGTCGACCCAAAAAGCGGTTGATGCTTGAACACTGCTAGGTAGATGAGACCATGGCACGACTAAAAGAGATTTACTGGAAAGAAATCGCACCGAAGCTTAAGGAAGAACTTAAGCTTTCGAACGTGATGGAAGTTCCACGCGTTACCAAAATCACCCTGAACATGGGTCTGGGCGAAGCAGTCGGTGACAAAAAAGTCATCGAGCACGCTGTTGCTGACCTGGAAAAGATCACCGGCCAGAAAGTCGTTGTGACTTACGCTCGGAAATCCATCGCTGGCTTTAAAGTCCGTGAAGGTTGGCCGATCGGCGTCAAAGTGACCCTGCGCCGTGAGCGTATGTACGAGTTCCTGGATCGTCTGCTGTCGATCTCCCTGCCTCGGGTTCGCGACTTCCGCGGCCTGAATGCCAAGTCCTTCGATGGTCGTGGTAACTACAGCATGGGCGTTAAAGAGCAGATCATCTTCCCGGAAATCGACTACGACAAGATCGATGCTCTCCGCGGTCTGGACATTACCCTGACCACCACTGCCAAGAACGATGATGAAGGTCGCGCCCTGTTGCGTGCTTTCAAATTCCCGTTCCGCAACTGATTGGAGTAGGAAAATGGCCAAGATGAGCATGAAAAACCGCGAGCTGAAGCGTCAGCTCACGGTTGCCAAGTACGCCAAAAAGCGTGCAGCACTGAAAGCAATCATCGTTGATCTGAACGCAAGTCCAGAAGCGCGTTGGGAAGCTACAGTAGCTCTGCAAAAGCAGCCACGTGACGCAAGCGCTTCGCGCATGCGTAACCGCTGCCGCCTGACCGGTCGTCCACACGGCGTTTACCGCAAGTTCGGCCTTGGCCGTAACAAACTGCGTGAAGCTGCAATGCGTGGTGACGTACCTGGTCTGGTTAAAGCCAGCTGGTAAGCACTATCAAAGTCTCGGTGTTCGGGATCGCAAGATCCTGACCGCCGGTGACCTTGAACTTGAATCAAGCCCCTTTTGGGGCTTGATTCATTTGTGGGGTGTGTCTAGAATACCCGGCTCGCCTGAGCCCGTGCTTTTTTTGCATGGATGTCCTCGGCGACACGTAGTAGCCGCAAGGCTAATTTTTTGTGTATTAGGAGCGTCTAGCCCATGAGTATGCAGGACCCGTTAGCGGACATGCTAACTCGAATCCGTAATGCCCAGATGGCTGAAAAGTCCGTCGTAAGCATGCCATCTTCTACTTTGAAGGTAGCTGTTGCCAAAGTCCTGAAGGACGAAGGTTACATTGCGGGTTATCAGATCAGCAGCGAAATCAAGCCACTGCTGTCCATCGAGCTGAAGTACTTCGAAGGCCGTCCGGTCATCGAGGAAGTGAAGCGCGTTAGCCGTCCAGGCCTGCGTCAGTACAAGTCCGTCGATGATCTGCCAAAAGTTCGTGGCGGTCTCGGTGTGTCTATCGTCTCCACCAACAAAGGTGTGATGACGGATCGTGCTGCGCGCGCTGCCGGTGTCGGCGGCGAAGTTCTTTGCACTGTGTTCTAAGGGGGGATAAGCATGTCACGCGTCGCTAAGAACCCCGTTAAGCTGCCAGCCGGCGTCGAAGTCAAATTCGCAGGCCAACAGCTTTCGGTGAAGGGTGCCAAGGGCACTCTCGAACTGAACATCCATTCGTCCGTTGAGATCGTTGAAGAAGCTGGTGAGCTGCGTTTCGCTGCTCGCAATGGCGATCAACAAACTCGCGCAATGGCTGGTACCACTCGTGCGTTGGTAAACAACATGGTCCAAGGCGTAAGCCAAGGCTTCGAGCGTAAGCTCCAGCTGGTCGGTGTTGGTTACAAAGCGCAAGCAAAAGGCACAGTGCTGAACCTGGCTCTTGGCTTCTCGCACCCAGTGGATTATGAACTGCCGGAAGGCATCACCGCTGAGACTCCTAGCCAGACCGATATCCTGATCAAGGGCATCGATAAGCAGCTGGTAGGTCAAGTGGCCGCCGAGATCCGCGACTTCCGTCCACCAGAGCCGTACAAAGGCAAAGGTGTGCGCTACGCGGACGAAGTCGTCCGTCGTAAAGAAGCCAAGAAGAAGTAGGGCATAGCAAATGACCGACAAAAAAGTTACTCGACTGCGTCGCGCTCGCAAAGCACGCCTGAAAATGCACGAACTCGAAGTCGTGCGTCTCTGCGTGTTCCGCTCGTCGCAGCACATCTACGCCCAGGTCATTTCGGCCGACGGCAACAAAGTCCTGGCATCTGCCTCGACTTTGGATAAAGAACTGCGTGATGGCGCCACTGGCAACATCGACGCGGCCACTAAGGTTGGCCAGCTGGTCGCTACGCGTGCTAAAGCCGCTGGCGTCTCGCAGGTGGCTTTCGACCGCTCTGGCTTCAAGTACCACGGCCGCGTCAAGGCGCTGGCTGATGCTGCTCGTGAAGCTGGGCTGGAGTTCTAAGTTATGTCAAATAACGACCAAAAGCGCGACGAAGGCTACATCGAGAAGCTGGTTCAAGTTAACCGCGTAGCCAAAACCGTTAAAGGCGGCCGTATCTTCACTTTCACCGCGTTGACCGTGGTTGGTGATGGTAAAGGGCGTGTTGGCTTCGGCCGTGGCAAGTCACGTGAAGTGCCTGCTGCGATCCAGAAGGCAATGGAAGCTGCTCGCCGCAACATGATCCAAGTTGACCTGAACGGCACCACTCTGCAGTACGCAATGAAGTCCGGTCACGGCGCTTCGAAGGTGTACATGCAGCCTGCTTCTGAAGGTACCGGTATCATCGCTGGCGGCGCTATGCGTGCTGTCCTCGAAGTTGCTGGCGTTCAGAACGTTCTGGCCAAGTGCTACGGCTCGACTAACCCGGTAAACGTGGTTCACGCCACTTTCAAAGGTTTGAAAGCTATGCAGTCTCCTGAATCCATTGCCGCCAAGCGTGGCAAAAGCGTCAAGGAGATCTTCTGATCATGGCTACCGTTAAAGTTACGCTGATCAAAAGCATGACCGGCCGCATCCCTAACCACAAACTGTGCGTTAAGGGTCTGGGTCTGCGTCGCATCGGTCACACTGTAGAAGTACTTGATACTCCCGAGAATCGCGGGATGATCAACAAGGCTTACTACATGCTGCGTGTCGAGGGTTAATCGATGAAACTCAATGATCTGAGTCCAGCGCCGGGTTCCCGTCGCGAAAAGCATCGTCCGGGCCGTGGTATCGGTAGTGGTTTGGGTAAGACCGGTGGCCGTGGCCACAAAGGTCAGTCCTCCCGCTCCGGTGGCACCATTGCTCCAGGCTTTGAAGGCGGTCAACAGCCGCTGCATCGTCGCCTGCCGAAGTTCGGTTTCGTTTCCCTGAAAGCCATGGATCGCGCAGAAGTGCGTTTGTCCGAGCTGGCTAAAGTGGAAGGCGACATCGTCACCGTGCAGTCCTTGAAAGATGCCAACGTGATCAACGTCAACGTACAGCGTGTGAAAATCATGCTGTCCGGTGAAGTGACTCGCGCTGTTACCATCGGAAAGGGAATCGGCGCCACCAAAGGTGCGCGTGCGGCTATCGAAGCAGCTGGCGGCAAGTTCGAGGAATAAATGGCTAAGCAAGGTGCTCTCTCTGCGCTCGGCAAAGGCGGTATGTCTGAACTCTGGGCTCGTCTGCGTTTTCTGTTCCTGGCGATTATCGTCTACCGAATAGGCGCACACATCCCGGTTCCAGGTATCAACCCGGACCGACTCGCGGACCTGTTTCGACAGAATGAGGGGACCATTCTTAGCTTGTTCAACATGTTTTCCGGCGGCGCGCTGGAACGGATGAGCATCTTTGCATTGGGGATCATGCCGTACATTTCGGCATCGATCATCATGCAGCTGATGACCGCCGTCAGCCCGCAGCTGGAGCAGTTGAAGAAGGAAGGTGAAGCTGGCCGTCGCAAGATCAGCCAGTACACCCGCTACGGCACTGTCGTCCTCGCTCTTGTTCAGGCAATTGGCATGTCCATTGGTCTGGCAGGGCAGGGCGTTGCGTTCACTGGTGACTTTGGCTTCCATTTCGTCGCGGTATCCACATTTGTGGCTGGTGCGATGTTCATGATGTGGCTGGGTGAGCAGATTACTGAGCGTGGTGTTGGCAACGGTATCTCGATGTTGATTTTTTCGGGTATCGTCGCCGGTCTTCCGAGAGCGATCGGGCAGTCTTTCGAGTCTGCACGTCAGGGTGATATCAACATCTTCGCCCTGGTTGCCATCGGTTTGCTGGCAGTAGCGATTATCGGTTTCGTGGTGTTCATTGAGCGTGGTCAGCGTCGTATTGCTGTTCACTACGCCAAGCGTCAGCAGGGCCGTAAGGTCTTCGCTGCGCAGACTAGCCACTTGCCGCTGAAGGTGAACATGGCCGGTGTTATTCCGGCCATTTTCGCGAGCAGCATTTTGCTGTTCCCGGCTTCGTTGGGTGCCTGGTTCGGCCAGTCTGAAGGTATGGGCTGGTTGCAGGACATCTCGCAGTCGATCGCTCCTGGTCAGCCGTTGAATATTCTGCTGTTTAGTGCAGGGATTATTTTCTTCTGCTTCTTCTATACGGCGTTGATGTTCAATCCGAAAGACGTAGCGGAAAACCTGAAGAAGTCCGGTGCCTTTATTCCGGGCATCCGTCCAGGTGAGCAGTCTGCGCGCTACATTGATGGCGTTCTGACTCGCTTGACCATGTTCGGTGCTCTTTACATGACGGCCGTGTGTCTGCTTCCCCAGTTCCTGGTGGTTGCGGCAAACGTACCGTTCTACCTTGGCGGGACCTCGTTGCTGATCGTCGTCGTGGTTGTGATGGACTTCATGTCCCAAGTACAATCGCACCTCGTTTCGCACCAGTACGAATCCCTGATGAAGAAAGCCAACCTGAAGGGTTACGGCAGCGGCATGTTGCGCTGAGTACCCATAAGGTTCGAGGAGTTGGTGATGAAAGTTCGTGCATCGGTGAAAAAGCTGTGCCGTAACTGCAAGATTATTCGCCGCGAAGGTGTTGTTCGAGTAATTTGCAGCGCGGAACCGCGTCACAAACAGCGCCAAGGCTGAGTGTGATTGTGCTTCAAGCCCGGTAGCTAGTGCGCTACCGGGTTGATTATTTGTTATTACAGCGATATTATCTCGCGCCCTATTTCTTGGCTTCCGGGGCGTAGGTAGCTGTCAATTGGAGTCCCACTGAATGGCCCGTATTGCAGGCGTTAACATTCCAGATAACAAGCATACTGTTATCTCGCTGACCTACATCTATGGTGTTGGTCGCACTACTGCACAGAAGATCTGTGCAGTGACTGGGGTAAACCCAGCCGCAAAGATCAAGGATCTGAGCGACGAGCAGATTGAACAGCTGCGTGGCGAAGTGGCGAAGTTCACCACTGAAGGTGACCTGCGTCGCGAAATCAACATGAAAATCAAGCGTTTGATGGACCTCGGTTGCTATCGCGGTCTGCGTCATCGTCGTGGTCTTCCAGTACGCGGTCAGCGTACCAAGACTAACGCGCGTACCCGTAAAGGTCCGCGTAAGCCGATCCGCAAGTAATCGCCCCAGCGAATCGACAGGAAATTAATCATGGCTAAACCTGCTGCTCGTCCTCGTAAAAAAGTTAAAAAGACAGTGGTTGATGGCATCGCCCACATCCATGCTTCTTTTAACAACACAATCGTGACCATCACCGACCGTCAAGGCAACGCTCTTTCCTGGGCTACCTCCGGTGGTTCGGGTTTCCGCGGTTCCCGCAAGTCCACCCCGTTTGCTGCTCAAGTAGCTGCTGAACGTGCTGGTCAAGCTGCGCTGGAATACGGTCTGAAAAACCTCGACGTTAACGTCAAAGGTCCAGGCCCAGGTCGTGAATCTGCAGTCCGCGCTTTGAACGGCTGTGGCTACAAGATCGCCAGCATCACCGACGTGACGCCAATCCCGCACAACGGGTGCCGTCCGCCGAAGAAGCGCCGCGTGTAATCCAGGAGATTGTAAAGAATGGCTCGTTACATTGGTCCAAAATGCAAACTCGCTCGTCGCGAAGGCACCGATCTCTTTCTGAAGAGCGGCGTGCGCGCGATCGAATCGAAGTGCAACATTGAAGCAGCACCTGGTATCCACGGCCAACGCCGCGGTCGCCAGTCCGATTACGGCACCCAACTGCGTGAAAAGCAGAAGGTCCGTCGTATCTACGGCGTTCTCGAGCGTCAATTCAGCGGCTACTACAAAGAAGCTGCTGGCAAGAAAGGTGCAACCGGTGAAAACCTGCTGCAACTGCTCGAATGCCGTCTGGACAACGTTGTATACCGTATGGGTTTTGGCTCTACTCGTGCCGAATCCCGTCAGCTGGTATCGCACAAATCCGTCAGCGTTAACGGCCAGACCGTAAACGTACCGTCTTACCAGGTTCGTGCTGGTGACGTGGTCGCGATTCGCGAGAAAGCAAAGAACCAACTTCGCATTGTCCAAGCTCTCGATCTGTGTGCCCAACGTGGCCGCGTAGAATGGGTAGAAGTAGACACTGAGAAGAAGTCGGGCGTTTTCAAGAACGTTCCAGCTCGCAGTGATCTGTCCGCCGACATCAACGAAAGCCTGATTGTCGAGCTCTACTCCAAGTAAGGGCTAGAAAATAGGTGCATCCATGCAGATTTCGGTAAATGAGTTCCTGACACCCCGCCATATTGATGTGCAGGTTGTCAGTCCAACCCGCGCCAAGATCACTCTCGAGCCTCTCGAGCGTGGTTTCGGCCACACCCTGGGCAACGCGCTGCGCCGCATCCTGTTGTCCTCAATGCCCGGCTGTGCAGTAGTCGAGGCCGAGATTGACGGTGTACTCCATGAGTACAGCGCAATCGAAGGCGTACAGGAAGACGTAATTGAAATCCTGTTGAACCTTAAAGGTCTGGCTATCAAGCTGCACGGTCGTGACGAAGTTACGCTGACCTTGTCGAAGAAGGGTTCGGGGGTGGTTACCGCTGCCGATATTCAGCTGGATCATGATGTCGAGATCGTTAACCCCGATCACGTAATCGCTAACCTGGCGTCTAACGGCGCCCTGAACATGAAGCTCACCGTAGCTCGTGGTCGTGGTTATGAACCGGCAGACTCGCGTCAGAGCGATGAAGACGAAAGCCGCAGCATCGGTCGCTTGCAGCTTGACTCTTCGTTCAGCCCGGTTCGCCGTATCGCATACGTGGTGGAAAACGCCCGTGTCGAGCAGCGTACTAACCTGGACAAGCTGGTTATTGATCTGGAAACCAACGGTACTCTGGATCCTGAAGAGGCTATCCGTCGCGCTGCAACCATTCTGCAACAGCAGTTGGCTGCGTTCGTCGACCTCAAAGGTGACAGTGAGCCAGTGGTTGTCGAGCAGGAAGACGAGATCGATCCGATCCTGCTTCGCCCGGTTGACGATCTGGAACTGACTGTACGTTCGGCTAACTGCCTTAAGGCGGAAAACATCTACTACATCGGTGACCTGATTCAGCGTACCGAAGTAGAGCTGTTGAAGACTCCGAACCTTGGCAAGAAATCCTTGACTGAAATCAAGGACGTTCTGGCCTCCCGCGGTCTGTCCCTCGGCATGCGCCTCGACAACTGGCCGCCTGCAAGTCTTAAGAAGGACGACAAGGCGACTGCCTGATCGTCGTAATCACCGAACGTCGTGTTTGGTAAGGAATGAACCATGCGTCATCGTAAAAGTGGTCGTCACCTGAGCCGCACTAGCTCGCACCGCAAGGCCATGTTTCAAAACATGGCAGTGTCGCTGTTCGAGCACGAGCTGATCAAAACTACACTGCCGAAAGCTAAAGAACTGCGTCGCGTTGCTGAGCCGCTGATCACTTTGGCCAAGACAGACAGCCTGGCTAACCGCCGTCTGGCTTTCGACCGTACTCGTTCGAAAGCTATCGTTGGTAAGCTCTTCAACGACCTGGGCAAGCGTTACGCTACCCGTGAGGGTGGCTACCTGCGCATCCTCAAGTGCGGCTTCCGCACTGGCGACAACGCGCCTATGGCGTACGTCGAGTTGGTTGATCGTGCTACCGGCGGTGAAGCTGTATCCGCTGAGTAAGACGTCAGTCTGAAACGAAGAACCGGGCCTAGTGCCCGGTTTTTTGTGGGCGTCTGAAAAGTAGGATCTTCGTTAGTAATTTTCTATCGACACTTACAAGTTAATGAATTTGTAGGTGTAACGTTGGTGATCAATACTCCCTCTCAGCCGATTAGCCGGCAGTTCAAGACTGACAGAGGAAGAGATCGCATGAGCCAAAATAAAATACTTACTACCGCCAGTGGCGCTCCTGTCGCCGACAACCAGAATTCCCGCTCCGCCGGCCCTCGTGGCCCATTGCTGCTCGACGACTTCCACCTGATCGAGAAGCTTGCCCACTTCAACCGTGAAAACATTCCTGAGCGCCGCGTACACGCCAAGGGCTCGGGTGCTTACGGTACGTTCACCGTGACGCGCGACATCACTGAGTACACCAGCGCCAAACTGTTCGAATCCGTCGGTAAGCAAACGCCAACCTTTCTGCGGTTTTCAACCGTGGGCGGTGAGCGCGGCTCGGCTGACACGGAACGCGACCCACGTGGCTTTGCCCTGAAGTTCTATACCGAAGAAGGTAACTGGGACATCGTTGGCAACAACACGCCAGTGTTCTTCATTCGCGATCCGCTCAAGTTTCCGGACTTTATCCACACCCAAAAACGCCTGCCGCAAAGCAACCTGAAAAGTGCGCAGATGATGTGGGACTTCTGGTCGCACTCGCCTGAGGCGCTGCACCAGGTCACCATCCTGTTTTCGGACCGTGGCATCCCTGACGGCTACCGTCACATGCACGGCTTCGGCAGCCACACTTACAGCCTGATCAGTGCCAGCGGCGAGCGTCACTGGGTGAAGTGGCATTACAAGACCCAGCAAGGGATCAAGAACCTGGCGCCGGCAGAAGCTGCTCGCCTGGCGGGCACCGATCCGGATTACGCACAGCGCGATTTGTTCGAAGCGATTGAGCGCGGCGACTTCCCAAAATGGCGTGTGTGCATTCAGATCATGACCGAGGCCCAGGCTGCGGCGCATTACGAGAACCCTTTCGATGTGACCAAGACCTGGTCGCAGAAAGAGTTCCCACTGATCGAAGTGGGTGAGCTCGAACTCAATCGCAATCCGCTGAACTACTTCGCGGAAGTTGAACAAGCGGCTTTCGGTCCGAGCAATATGGTGCCAGGTGTCGGCCTCTCGCCAGACCGCATGCTGCAAGGGCGAGTGTTCGCTTACGCCGATGCGCACCGCTACCGTGTTGGTACCAACCATCAGCAACTGCCGGTGAATGCGCCGCGCAGCCCGGTCAACAGCTACCAGCGTGATGGCTCCATGGCATTTGGCAGCAATGGCGGTGCAGCGCCGAACTACGAGCCGAACAGTTACGTAGAGTCGCCAAAACAGGCGCCTCGTTATGCTGAGCCTGCTTTGGCATTGAGCGGTGCGGCTGATCGTTACGATCATCGCGAAGACACGGACTACTACAGCCACGCAGGTGCGTTGTTCCGTTTGATGAGTGATGAGCAGAAAAACCTGCTGACCAACAATATTGCGGGCGCGATGGCAGGGGTCTCCGCTGATGTAGTGGATCGCCAATTGCAGCATTTCTTCAAGGCCGACCCGGCTTATGGAGACGCAATCGCAAAGTCGCTCAACGTACAGATTAACGAAGTCTAAACGAGAAGCAGAACCGCCCTCATTGGGGCGGTTTTTGCGCTATTTAAACTACTTTTCTCAGAATATCTTCGCTTTTATCGCGCAAACCAAGTGACCAAACAGTCGCTGTGGTTCAAACTACAGACTTTCAAGCAGGGAGATGTAGGGCGATGCAAGGCCACCCAGACGTAATCGATTACCTCAACACGTTGCTGACCGGCGAACTGGCCGCGCGTGATCAATATTTCGTTCACTCGCGGATGTATGAGGACTGGGGATTCACCAAGCTCTACGAACGAATCAACCACGAGATGGAAGAGGAAGCGGGGCACGCCGATGCGCTGATGCGCCGAATTCTGATGCTCGAAGGCACGCCACGCATGCGTCCGGACGATCTTGATGTCGGCACCACGGTTCCTGACATGCTCGCTGCCGACCTGCGACTGGAATACAAAGTCCGCGCCGCGCTCTGCAAGGGCATCGAACTCTGCGAGCAGCACAAAGACTACGTCAGCCGCGAGATGCTGCGTATTCAACTGAACGATACCGAAGAAGACCACACCTACTGGCTCGAGAAGCAGTTGGGGCTGATCAAGTTGATCGGTCTGGAAAATTACCTGCAATCTCACACCTGACATTGAACCGTAGGAGCACAGCTTGCTGGCGAAGGCTTCCTTGATATCGCCATCGCCAGCAAGCTGTGCTCCTACAGTGTCAACGAAAAAGCCCCTGTCACCGACAAAGTGACAGGGGCTTTTTCATGGGCCTGATTCAGTCCCTGTCGCGAGCCAGCAACGGTTTGAGATAGAAACCGGTATGAGACTGCTTCATCTCGGAGACTTCTTCCGGCGTACCGACGGCAATGATCTGCCCGCCTTTGGAACCACCTTCCGGCCCCAGATCCACCAACCAGTCAGCGGTCTTGATCACGTCCAGGTTGTGCTCGATCACCACCACGGTGTTGCCGTGGTCGCGCAGTCGATGCAGCACGTCGAGCAGTTGCTGAATATCCGCGAAGTGCAAACCAGTGGTTGGCTCATCGAGGATGTACAGCGTCTTGCCGGTATCGCGCTTGGACAGCTCGCGGGACAGCTTCACCCGCTGCGCTTCACCACCAGACAGGGTGGTCGCCGATTGCCCCAGCTTGATGTACGACAGGCCGACATCCATCAGCGTCTGAAGCTTGCGTGCCAGTGCCGGCACCGCGTCGAAGAACACCCGGGCTTCCTCGATGGTCATCTCGAGGGTTTCGTGGATGCTCTTGCCCTTGTACTTGATCTCCAGCGTTTCGCGGTTGTAGCGCTTGCTCTTGCAGACGTCGCACGGAACATAGATGTCCGGCAGGAAGTGCATTTCAACCTTGATCAGGCCATCGCCCTGGCAGGCCTCGCAGCGTCCGCCCTTCACGTTGAAGGAGAAACGCCCCGGCCCGTAACCGCGGGAACGGGATTCCGGCACGCCGGCGAACAGTTCGCGAATCGGCGTGAACAGCCCGGTGTACGTCGCCGGGTTGGAGCGTGGCGTACGGCCGATCGGGCTCTGGTCGATGTCGACGACCTTGTCCAGATGCTCCAGCCCTTTGATGCTGTCGTGAGCCGCAGCCTCAAGCGTCGTCGCACCGTTGAGTGCCGTCGCACTCAAAGGGAACAGCGTGTTGTTGATCAACGTCGACTTGCCCGAACCGGAGACGCCGGTAACGCAGGTCAGCAGGCCAATCGGAATCTCCAGATCGACGTTGCGCAAGTTGTTGCCGCGAGCGCCTTTGAGGGACAGCGACAATTTCTTGTTACGCGGTGTGCGTTTGGCAGGGACGGCAATCTTCACCCGACCCGACAAGTACTTGCCGGTCAGCGAGTCAGGGTGAGCCATGACTTGCGCTGGCGTACCTTCGGCGACGATATGCCCCCCGTGCACGCCGGCACCCGGGCCGATATCCACGACATAGTCAGCCAGGCGAATGGCATCTTCATCGTGTTCGACCACGATCACCGTGTTGCCGATGTCGCGCAGGTGCTTGAGCGTGCCGAGCAAACGGTCGTTGTCGCGTTGGTGCAGACCAATCGACGGTTCATCGAGGATGTATAGAACGCCCACCAGGCCGGCGCCAATCTGACTGGCCAGGCGAATCCGCTGCGCCTCGCCACCGGACAACGTGTCGGCACTGCGATCCAGCGACAGATAATCGAGGCCGACGTTGACCAGGAACTGCAGGCGCTCGCGGATCTCCTTGAGGATCTTGTCGGCAATTTCACCGCGACGCCCGGTCAGCTTCAGCACGCCGAAGTATTCGCATGCATCGCCAATCGGCAGATTGGTCACCGCCGGCAGCGTCTTCTCGCCGACCCAGACATGCCGCGCCTCGCGACGCAGGCGGGTGCCACGGCAGTCCGGGCAATGCTGGGTGCTGAGGAACTTGGCCAGCTCTTCGCGCACCGATGCCGATTCGGTTTCGCGGTAGCGACGTTCCAGGTTTGGCACGATGCCTTCGAACGGGTGCGAACGTTTGACGATGTCGCCACGGTCATTCAGGTATTTGAAATCGACATTCTGGGAGCCGCTGCCGTGCAGGATGAATTTCTGCTGCTCGGCCGGCAGTTCGTTGAACGGCACTTCGAGGCTGAACTTGTAGTGCGCCGCCAGCGACCCGAGCATCTGGAAGTAATAGACGTTACGCCTGTCCCAGCCGCGAATCGCACCTTCGGCCAGAGTCAGTTCGCCATTGACCAGTCGCTTGATGTCGAAGAATTGTTTCACGCCCAGACCATCGCACGTCGGGCAGGCGCCGGCCGGGTTGTTGAAGGAGAACAGCTTGGGTTCCAGCTCGCTGATCGCGTGACCGCAGATCGGGCAGGCGAACCGCGCGGAGAAGATCATCTCTTCGCCGGGTTCGTCGTCCATCGGTGCGACCAGGGCAATGCCGTCCGCCAGTTTCAGCGCGGTTTCGAAGGATTCGGCCAGACGCTGTTGCAGATCGGCGCGGACCTTGAAGCGGTCGACGATGACGTCAATCGAATGCTTCTTCTGCTTGTCCAGCTTCGGCAGTTCGTCCAGTTCGCAGATCCTGCCGTTGACCCGGGCCCGGACAAAGCCCTGGGCGCGCAGTTCTTCGAAGACCGAAAGGTGTTCGCCTTTGCGCTCGCGGATCACCGGCGCCAGCAGCATCAGTTTGCTGCCCTCCGGTTGGGCGAGGACCAGGTCGACCATCTGGCTGACGGTCTGCGCTTCCAGCGGAATGTCGTGATCCGGGCAGCGCGGAATACCGACGCGAGCATAGAGCAGGCGCAGGTAGTCGTAGATTTCGGTGATGGTGCCGACCGTCGAACGCGGGTTGTGCGAGGTCGACTTCTGTTCGATGGAAATGGCTGGCGACAAACCTTCAATGGTGTCGACGTCAGGCTTTTCCATCATCGACAAAAACTGCCGGGCATAGGCCGACAGCGACTCGACATAGCGGCGCTGGCCTTCGGCGTACAGCGTGTCGAACGCCAGGGACGATTTGCCGGATCCGGACAAGCCGGTGATGACGATCAGTTTGTCCCGTGGCAGGGTCAGGTCGATGTTCTTCAGGTTGTGGGTTCGGGCCCCACGAATCAGGATCTTGTCCAAAGTGGCCTCGCTCGGCGGGCGTCGAAAACGTAGGAGTATACGGCCAAATACTGGATGGATGCACACTATCAAACGAGTGGTTTACTGTCGTACATGAAGAGTCTGTCAGCGGAACGCGTCAAAGCGTCGCGATATACCCTGTCAATCGATGGGACTGGTAGAATCGCCGCCGGTTCACATGAGGTTTTTCCATGCACGATCCCCACAGCGAACGCATGAGTGGCAGTGAGACCCGCGCAGCAAGCGGTCTGGCCCTCGTGTTCGCGTTCCGTATGCTTGGCATGTTCATGGTGTTGCCGGTACTGGCGACCTATGGGATGGATCTGGCAGGAGCGACCCCGGCCCTCATCGGGCTGGCGATTGGCGCTTACGGCCTGACCCAGGCGATATTTCAGATTCCGTTCGGCTTCATTTCCGACCGCATCGGGCGCCGCCCGGTGATTTACCTGGGGCTGATCGTGTTCGCCCTCGGCAGTGTGCTGGCGGCCAACGCTGATTCGATCTGGGGCGTTATCGCCGGACGAATCCTGCAAGGCGCCGGGGCGATTTCCGCAGC
Organism: Pseudomonas sp. BF-RE-22; assembly: GCF_019956155.1. Lineage (NCBI taxonomy): Bacteria > Pseudomonadati > Pseudomonadota > Gammaproteobacteria > Pseudomonadales > Pseudomonadaceae > Pseudomonas > Pseudomonas sp. BF-RE-22. The sequence continues at coordinate 39,223 of NZ_JAHBDD010000087.1, forward strand.
AGTGATGGCGTTGCTGTCAGACCTGACCCGCGAACAGCATCGGACCAAAGCCATGGCCATGATCGGCATGACGATTGGTCTGTCGTTCGCGGTCGCCATGGTGGTAGGGCCTTTGCTGACTCGCGCCTTCGGCCTGTCCGGGTTGTTCCTCGCCACCGGTGGCATGGCGCTGGTGGGCATCGTGATCGTGATGTTCATGGTGCCGCGCTCCACCGGGCCGTTGCAGCACCGTGAATCCGGCGTCGCGCGTCAGGCACTGATGCCGACGCTCAAGCACCCGGACCTGCTGCGCCTGGACCTGGGTATTTTTGTGTTGCACGCGATGTTGATGTCGAGCTTCGTTGCATTGCCGCTGGCCCTGGTCGAAAAAGCCGGGCTGCCCAAAGAGCAGCACTGGTGGGTCTACCTGACCGCGCTGCTGATTTCCTTCTTCGCCATGATCCCGTTCATTATCTACGGCGAGAAGAAACGCAAAATGAAACGAGTTTTATTGGGCGCAGTGCTGACGCTGATGCTCACTGAGCTATTCTTCTGGCAGTTCGGCGATAGCTTGCGGGCCCTGGTGATCGGGACGGTGGTGTTCTTTACCGCGTTCAACTTGCTGGAAGCTTCGTTGCCATCGCTGATCAGCAAGGTTTCACCGGCGGGCGGCAAGGGCACGGCGATGGGGGTTTATTCCACCAGTCAGTTCCTCGGATCGGCACTGGGCGGGATCCTCGGCGGCTGGATGTTCCAGCATGGCGGTCTGTCGGTTGTCTTCCTCGGATGCGCCGGCCTGGCTGCCCTCTGGCTGGCCTTTGCTGTTACCATGCGCGAACCACCTTATGTCACGAGCCTGCGCTTGCCGTTGTCGCCCGAGGCGATCCGCGAAGCGGGTCTGGTTGAGCGCCTGAAGGCCGTCGTAGGGGTAACAGATGCGGTAATCGTTGCTGATGAAGCAGCGATTTACATCAAATTGGACACAGAACTATTGGATCGCACTACCCTCGAGCGTCTGGTGAACAACCCGCCCGAGGCAGCGTGCGTAGCCTAGGAGAACGTTATGGCCCGTGGGGTTAACAAAGTCATATTGGTCGGCACTTGCGGCCAGGATCCCGAAGTTCGCTACTTGCCTAACGGTAACGCCGTGACCAACCTGAGTCTGGCGACCAGCGAACAGTGGACCGACAAACAGACCGGTCAGAAGGTCGAGAAGACCGAATGGCACCGTGTGTCGATGTTCGGCAAAGTGGCGGAAATCGCCGGCGAATACCTGCGTAAAGGTTCGCAGGTCTACATCGAAGGCAAGCTGCAGACCCGCGAGTGGGAAAAAGACGGTATCAAGCGTTACACCACTGAAATCGTGGTCGACATGCAAGGCACCATGCAACTGCTGGGCGGCCGTCCACAGCAGGGCGACCAACAAGGCGGGGGCAACAACTACCAGCAGTCCGCTCCGGCTCCACGCCAGCAGCAGGCGCCGCGTCCGCAGCAGTCGGCACCGCAACAGTCGCGTCCGGCGCCACAGCAGGCCGCTCCTCAGCCGGCTCCGGATTTCGACAGCTTTGATGACGATATCCCGTTCTAGGATATGGCTTAGGCCTTTGTAAGGTTTAGCCTCGAAACCCCCGATCGGTCCTCTGGACTGGTCGGGGGTTTTCTTTTGCACGCTATTTGTAGGAGCCGGCTTGCTGGCGATTCAAGCACCGCGGTTAGCCAGGTAAACCGCGTAATCGTTCATCGCCAGCAAGCCGGCTCCTACAGATTTGTGGTTAACGGGATGATGTGGTTACGGCGGCCCGCGCTGTGTGCAGTTTTTTGTAGCTGTCGATCAGGCGCAGGTGCCTGTCGAGCCCCTCCAGTTTCATGCTGGTCGGCGTCAAGCCATGGAAGCGTACGGTCCCGTCCACCGAGCCGATTGCTGCGTCCGTCCGCTCGCTGCCAAACATCCGGCGGAAATTGGCCTCGTAGTCTTCCAGTTCCAAGTCTTCGTCCAGTTTCATCTCCAGCACCACATTGACAGCCTGGTAGAACAAGCCGCGCTCAACCGTGTTGTCGTTGTACTGCAGGAACATTTCCACTGCTTCTTTCGCCTCTTCAAATTGTTGCAGGGCGAGGTAAATCAGCAGCTTCAACTCTAGGATCGTCAACTGACCCCAAGCGGTATTGTCGTCAAATTCGATGCCGATCAAGCTGGTGATGTCGGTGTAGTCGTCCAGCTCACTTTCCACCAGGCGCTCGACCAGCGCTCGCAGTTCTTCTTCGTCCAGGCGATGCAGGTTCAGGATGTCTTCGCGGAAGAACAGCGCTTTGTTGGTGTTATCCCAGATCAGATCGTCTACCGGATAAATTTCCGAATAGTCCGGCACCAGGATGCGGCAGGCCGTCGCGCCGATATGCTCGTAGACCGCCATGTACACTTCCTTGCCCATGCCTTCGAGAATGCCGAACAAGGTCGCGGCTTCCTCGGTATTCGAGTTTTCACCCTGGCCGGAGAAGTCCCACTCCACGAATTCGTAATCCGACTTCGAACTGAAGAAGCGCCACGACACAACGCCGCTCGAGTCGATGAAGTGCTCGACGAAGTTGTTCGGCTCGGTCACCGCATGACCTTCAAACGTCGGCTGGGGCAGGTCGTTGAGGCCTTCGAAGCTGCGGCCTTGCAGCAACTCGGTGAGGCTGCGTTCCAGTGCCACTTCAAGGCTTGGGTGCGCGCCGAACGAGGCGAACACACCGCCGGTACGCGGGTTCATCAACGTAACGCACATCACCGGGAATTCACCGCCCAGGGACGCATCCTTCACCAACACCGGGAAACCCTGTTCTTCCAGCGCCTGAATGCCGGCGAGGATTCCTGGGTACTTTGCCAGCACGTGGGCCGGCACATCCGGCAGTGCAAATTCACCTTCGATGATTTCGCGTTTTACCGCGCGCTCGAAGATCTCCGACAGGCACTGCACCTGCGCTTCGGCCAGCGTGTTGCCGGCACTCATGCCGTTGCTCAGGTACAGGTTTTCAATCAGGTTGGACGGGAAATACACCACCTCACCGTCCGACTGGCGCACGTACGGCAGCGAGCAGATACCGCGCTCTTCATTGCCCGAGTTGGTGTCGATCAGATGGGAGCCGCGCAGCTCGCCGTCGCGGTTGTAAATCTTCAGGCAGTACTCGTCGAGAATCTCGGTCGGCAGCGCGTCTTTGCGGCCAGGCTTGAACCAGCGCTCGTCCGGATAATGCACAAATTCCGCGTTGGCGATGTCTTCGCCCCAGAACTGGTCGTTGTAGAAGAAGTTGCAGTTGAGTCGCTCGATAAACTCGCCCAACGCCGACGCCAGTGCGCTTTCCTTGGTCGCACCCTTGCCGTTGGTGAAGCACATCGGCGAGTGCGCATCGCGGATATGCAGCGACCACACATTGGGCACGATATTGCGCCACGAGGCGATTTCAATCTTCATGCCCAGGTCCGCCAGGATGGCCGACATGTTGGCGATGGTTTGTTCCAGCGGCAGATCCTTGCCGGCAATGTAAGTACTCGCCTCTGAACTGGAAGCCGGCATCAACAGCGCCTGGGCATCGGCGTCGAGGTTTTCCACTTCTTCGATCACAAACTCAGGCCCGGCCTGCACCACTTTTTTCACGGTGCAACGGTCGATAGAACGCAGGATGCCCTGGCGGTCCTTGTCGGAGATGTCCGCGGGCAACTCGACCTGGATCTTGAAAATCTGGTTGTAGCGGTTTTCCGGGTCAACAATGTTGTTCTGCGACAGGCGGATGTTATCCGTGGGGATATTGCGTGTGCTGCAGTACAACTTCACGAAATACGCCGCACACAGCGCCGACGAAGCCAGGAAGTAGTCGAATGGACCGGGTGCCGAGCCATCGCCCTTGTAGCGGATTGGTTGGTCGGCCACCACCGTGAAGTCGTCGAACTTGGCTTCAAGCCGAAGGTTGTCGAGAAAGTTGACCTTGATTTCCATGGGGGGGTACCAGAATAACGGGCTAGACGATTTGGCCGCCATTATCCGGCTTTTCAGCGGTAAGTCTTGTGGTTGTCGGGTCCCTGATCGGGTTTACACCTGTTTCACCCCGACGCCCGATGCATGGCAACGGGCTTTTTCACTGACGGTAAATGTTCAGTCGAGTATCAGGTGCGGCAAAAATCGGCTGGAATCCTTGGTAATCAGGCTGTTGTCCTCGCGCACACCGATCCCCGCGGCTTGATCGCCGATCACCCAGGAACCGATCAGCGTGTAGCTATCTCCAAACTGTGGCAACGGCGCGAACTCCTGAAGGATAAACGGCGCATCCGTGTAGGGCCCATCCTCTTTCACTATCAGACCGTCCGTTGTTTGCAGCTCGATGTTGGCGCCTTCCCGCGAGAAGAATGGCTTGCGCACCCAACCCTTGGGCACCGCTTTGTTCGGGTCGGTATCCAGGTGGGCGGCGAGCAGGTTCGGATGACCTTTGTTGAATTCCCACAGCAGCGGCAGGATGCCTTTGTTGGAGATGATGGATTTCCAGGCCGGTTCGAAAAACTGCGTATCGCTCTGGGCAATCGCTGCACCAAAGGGCTCGTGGAAGATGAACTCCCAGGCGTGCAGTTTGAACAGGTGAGGAATCCAGCGATCTTCAAGATCGACGAAACGTCCGTCACTGGTGAGGCCAATGTCTTCGATGTCGATGTGGCGGGATTCGATGCCGACTTTTTCCGCAACCAGCCGCAGGTAATCGGTGGTGCCCTTGTCCTCGACCGAGTCTTTCATCGAGGCGAAATAGAACGGTTGCGTGATCTGCAGTTGAGCAAAGGCCTGATGCAGCTTGGTGTCGATGCTGTTGAACTGGTCGGCGTTTTTGGGCAACAAACCACGCTCAATGCACTGCTCCAGCCAGCCCCACTGGAATGCCGCCGCTTCGTAGAGGCTGGTCGGCGTATCGTAGTTGAGCTCCAGCAGTTTGGCCGGGCCGTTGCCGTTGTAGGAAAAGTCCATGCGCCCGTACAGATGCGGATGACCTTCGAGCCATGACGTACGAACCAGGTCGTAGAACGCTGCCGGAATGCTCAGGCGCTCCAGCAGTTCCTCGCTCTGCACCACGCGAGCCACCAGGTCCATGCACATCTCATGGATCTCGGTGGTCGGGTCTTCGAGATCGTTCTCGATCTGCTTGAGCGTGAACTGGTAGTACGCGCTCTCGTCCCAATAGGGTTCGTCGTCGATGGTGTGGAACAGAAAGCCGAGGTTTTCGGCGGTCTGTTTCCAGTCATGACGCTCTGCGCAGAGGATTTTTTTCATGGCCCTGTTTCCTTAACTGCTCGACCCGCCGCCACCCCAGCCGCTGCGCGCACTGGCTTTGCTGCCGAAGCCGCCACGGGAAGTGGACGAGGCAACGGACACCGGTTTGCTGGCGGAACGAATCGAGTCGGCGTAGTTGCTGCTGCCGTATCGCGCCTGATTGGATTTGGTAAAGGTCGAACCTTTCGAAATCCGCTGGCCGAGTGTCGAGGACGAATAACTGCCACGGTCATCGCGGTAGCGGTACACCGGCTCGGAATAGTAGCTGTTGCGGTTGTTGCTCAGCATGTTGCCGATCAACAGGCCGGTCAGCAGGCTGGTGCCGGAGAATCCCGAACCACCACTGTTCGCTTCCGAGGCAGGCAATTGCGCTTTGGCGGCGTCCACCTGGGATTGCGTCACCTCGCCATTGGCGCTCAGTTCGAAGCCGCCGAGTTTGGGGATGAACTTGCCTGCGGAATCTTGCTGGCACCAGTCAGCGACGAAGTCGGCTTCGCAATCGGCCTGGTTGTCGTACACCGGTGCAATGCGTCGATGTTCGGCCATGGCGGTCATGAAGGCGTCCGAGCAGACGTCCACCGGAAGTTTTTCATCGGCGCATTGCTGCACGGACTGGAAGTTGTACTTTTTCTGCACCGAGTAGGTTTTTTCCGTCGGCCCGCAGCCCGAAATCGCCATCGCGACCGAGGCTGCCAGCGACAGCTGAACGTACTTGCTTCGTTTCATCGGGAGCTCCGTGCGCGATCAGTTCGAGGAAGGGGTCATGCAGGCGGCGTTCAACATGCCGACGCTGATGGCCACGGCTGCCACGTAGATACCGGCGGCGATTTCACCTTTCTTGATGCGCTCGGAGGTGCCCTTGAGCACCAGGCTGGTCATCAGGAACGCCAACAATTGCACGAACGCGGCGATGACTGCCCAGACCACGAAGTCGAGGAGGCTGACCGAGTAGGCGATCACGTTGCTGGCCGGAATCGCGAAACCGATGACCGCACCGCCCAGGGCGATTGCAGCCGCGACGTTGCCCGAACGGATCAGTTCGAATTCCTTGTGCGGGGTGATGCGGGTGTAGATGAACTGGAACAGCGCGAACAGCACGGCGGCGCCGAGGATGTACGCAACAAACCCGAGCACGGCGGCTTTGTTCAGGGAGACGGAGAGCGCTTCTAGCATGGGGTTTCTTCCTTTTTAAAAAGTGTTCAGGTCGGTGGTGTACAGCGAAATGCCCAGCGAAGTGCTCAAGCTGATCGTGCCTTCGGCGTCTTCTTCGACAGAAAACAGCAGGAATTCACGGCGGTCGGTCAGGCCGGTTTCGCGGGCGTACAGCATTGAACGGTGCTCGACGCTGTAGGACTCATCCGGGTTTTTCAGCTGTTCGCTCAACGCCACCAGTTCAGTCTGGCCATTCTCGGTGCCCCATTCGCGGGTGTATTCGACGCCGTTGTGGGTGTAGGTCGGCAGCCCGATCAGGCTATTCGGGCCGGCCAGACGGCGCAGCTCCGCTTCGCTGCTGATGGTGATGTAGCTGAGGTAGTTGAACAGGATCACCGACTCGACCTGGCCGGCGATATCGCCGGTGGTGTGCACTTGCAGCCAGTAGTCTTCGTCGTTCATGTAGTAGCGCGACAGCCAGGTCGACTGCCCGAGATCAATGGTGCCGTTGCTCCAGATCTGCTGCGAGCCGGGGATGGCCACGGCGGTTTTTTCGTCGAGCAACAATTGCAGCGTGCTGTCGAACATCACGCCTTTGCCCAGTGCCAGACCCAGCGGGCCGGCGGCCGGCTGGGTTTCACTGGCGGTCCATTTCGATTCTGAATTCGCGTTCGGGGCCTCAAGCCCCAACAACTGTTTAAACCATCCCATTGGAGATTTCCTTGAGGCGAGTGGAGGCGATGTAGAAGAGCTCGCCGCCCTCGACGCGTGTGGCGCCAGGCGGGTTGATCGATGGTTGTCGGGCGCCCTTGGCGCGGTAGCCGATGAGGGTGGCGTTGTGACGTTCTTTCATCTGCGTGTACAGATCGCCGAAGGTCGCGTTAAACGTCTCGGGCAGTTTCATCAGGTATTGGGTCGCGCCCTGGCCCACGCACAGCAATTCGTTGATGACCACGGACGAGCCGGGGTCCTGAGACGCGCGCACAAGCATCTCGATGGCCATGCTTGATGTGCATTCCAGGCTGGGGGCGTAGGCGCTGGCGAGCGAGGCGATTTCACTGTCATTGAAGTGGGCGACCACATGCCCGACAGGCTTCAGTTGATTGACCGCCAGCACGGTGGCCAGGGTCAGGTCGTCTGAATGGGTTCGCACCAGAACGCGTTCGGCACCGGGAACGCCAGCGCGCAGTAGCAGCGCCACCGAGGACAGGCTTTCGCCCTTGATGAAGGACGCCTGGCCAGGCATGGGGTTTTCTTCAAGGGTGCAATCGCAAATGACGATCAGGTTGTCGTTGGAGGTTTCATCCTGAAGCAACAACTCAACGACCCGTTCGCTGGACGCACCTTCCCAGCCGATGAGCACCGTATGCCCGACATTGCCGGTGTAGTCACCTTTGCCCTTCATGCTTTTTCTCCATACATCGATAACGCTGCTGGTGGTTTTGCCGATGGCTGCCGTCAGCAGCGCAATGCCGCCGAGCATGACCCAGGTGGCCACGAAAATGCGCCCCGCCGATGTCTGTGGCGCGAGATCGCCATAGCCTACGGTAAGCGTGGTGGTGAGATAGAAGTAGGTAAACGTGGCGGGGGCGGTGAGGTGCTGTTCGCCCAGCAACACCAGGCCCAGATACGCCGTGGTCAGGTGCACGGCCAAGGCGATGACCAGTCCCACCCAACCGAATCGGTGGAAGAGGGACGAGGCATACATGCGCAATAAAAGGAAAATCGACATTTCGTCCCTGACTCCGTGGGTACTCATTCCTGGCGACGTTATCGCCTCGGCGTCTGAATGCTCAAGTGCGGTTAACCGGCGGCATTAAACCTGCTGCGCGGCGCAGAGAAAAGTACCTTGGCTGCAATAAATCCGGCGAGCGCCCCAAAGAGATGTCCTTCGAAGGACACACCCTGACGCGGAAGAAAGCCAAAGACCAGACCGCCATAGAGCAACGCCACGACGCTGGCCGTGATCAGGTTGCCCCAGCTGCGGTGAAACCAGGCGCGGGACAGGAGGTAGGCCCACAGCCCGAATACCCAGCCGCTGGCGCCAATGTGCACGCCGGAAAACCCGAACAGCCAGACCAGTGCGCCGCCCAGCAGAATGATGATCGCGCTGACGGCCAGGAACCGGTTGAGCCCGTCGACAATGACCAGGGTGCCCAGAATCAGGAAGGGAATCAGGTTGGCGCTGAGGTGCGCAAAGGACGCGTGCAAAAAAGGCGAGGTGATGATGCCGACCAGTCCGTGGGCCGTTCTCGGCACCAGGCCGAATGCCACAAGGCTGTAGCCGGTCGCGACGTTGAGCAGTTGCAGCGCCACCATGAAAATGGCGAGGCTGGCGATTGTCTTGAAACCCTTCAGGGCATCCATCCTTGACCTCGATTCAACGAAAAACTGAAACGCATATCCAATGTGGGAGCGAGCCTGCTCGCGAAGAGGGAGTGTCAGTCAACATTAATGTCGCCTGACAAACCGTAATCGCTAGCAGGCTAGCTCCCACAGGTTATGCATCTGCGACTGAGTGGGTTACTCAGCCGATTTCTGCTTCAGGCGCTCCAGGATCGCGTTGGCGCTGCCTGCGTCCGGCGTGATGCCGGCTTCGCGCAGTTTGCGCTCCAGGTCGGTGCCGGTCGATGCATCGGCCAGTTGGTCCTGGGCTTCCAGTTCAGCGGCGCGTTGCTGCTGCTTGGCTTGCAAGCGGTTCAGCGTGCCGACTGCGGTTTCCAGTTTGCCGTTGGCGCCGCCGCTGGCGATGGACGCGCTGACCTGGGCTTTCTGTACGCTTTCACGGGCCTTGGCCATGTCCACTTGCTGACGCAGGCTCTTGATGCGGCTTTCAGCCTTGGTGATGTCTTTGCGCATGTTGTCCGCATAACCGCCGAATTCGGTGGCCTGCTTCTGCTCGACATCCAGCTCGTTGGTCAGGGTCGAAATGGCTTCGGCCACTTCCAGTGCCAGGTCTTCACGGTTGGCCTGAATGGCGGCCAGCGCCTTGGATTCCAGGTCCTTGATCTTGGCGTTGTACTCGCTGACGCGATCTGCGGACAGTTTGTGCTTGGCCATGATGGTGACCAGCTCACGCTTGGCGTTGGCCAGCGCGCTGTCGGCATCGCGGATTTCCTGGTCGAGGATGCGCAGGGCCTGTTGGTCGACGATCGATTCGCCGACTTCATTGGCACCGCCACGCAGTGCGGTGAACAATTTGCTCCAGATGGACTGAGTCATTGGATTTTCCCTGATTCCCGAATAATTAATTGAAAAAACGTTCGAAGGCTTCGCTGGCGCGCTGCACGTTGTCGACGAGGGTTTTGACCTCGGTCACGACGTTGGTCAGGCTCGAGTCGGAGCTGAGTGCGCCAAACATGTTGTAAACGACCTGCCCGTTGGGCATGGACTCGATGCCGATCGACGACAGCGGGAACATTTCCCGGCTGCGCAGCACGGCATCATTGAAGGCCGGCACGTCCTTGATCGACTCGACGTCGACCAGCACGGTATCGACGATGATCTGGTCGCCCACTACCGCGATGTAAATCGGCAAGCCACCGAAGTCGTTCATTTCCAGCTTGATGCTGGATTCGGAGCCTTGGACGAGGGAGAGGGTGATGTCGTTCGAGACCACTTCGTCCAGGGCTTGAAGGGCGCTGTAGAGGCGATCGATGTTCCAGTTGTTACCTGCGCTCATGTAATTCTCCGACATGAATGAGCCAGCCAGGATCGGTTGGCGTAGCTGTTTCTCCATCTGCTTGAGCAGGCTTCGGTTTTCGGGAAGCACCCAAGTCTCGTGTTTTACATAACCGGCGGCACCCAGGCCCGCGCGCATCTGCTTCATGTAGAAGCTCGACGGTTTTTTCGCGGACGGTTTCGAGCGCTCTCCCTTGCGGCTTGCTGAATCGTTCACAGACCCGGAAGGCGGATCTGATGGAGAGCTGCTGTTCATGGTGCTGACCTCGTTGTGAAAAACTCACGCGTGAGAAACACTACAGGCAATTTTTGCTGGGCTCAATAGCTCACGCGTGAGATTTTTTTATGGGTAGTGGGGTGTATATCCATTGTTTGGGTGATGGCGGATATTGGTTTCGCCCTTACGGCGAGTCACTTGGAAGAGCCCCAAGTAACCAAGGGCTTTTGCCCCTTTCGTTCGGTGGCTCGCTAAGGCTCGCCATGCCCTCGCTCCGGTCCTGCTCCGTGGGCCCGCCGCGATCGGCCATCCCTGGCCGTGCGCGGCTAACCCGGCATCCATGCCGGGTTGCCCACTGCGCAGAACCTGCGCTCGGCCTCTCGAGGGGGCGGTGCGTCCAGATCAAAAGCTGAAGGCGAGCTAACGCTCGGCCTGATGAGTGGTGAAAAGCAAAAGCGTACGCAGGCCCCCTGTAGGAGCCGGCTTGCCGGCGATAGCGGAGGGTCAGTCAACTTATCTATTGGCAGGACAGACGCTATCGCCAGCAAGCTGGCTCCTACAGGGGAAATGCGTATGTATTCGGAACGCACACGATCAATTGTAGGAGCCGGCTTGCTGGCGATAGCGGTGGGTCAGCCGGCACATTTATTGACTGGACGGATGCCATCGCCAGCAAGCCGGCTCCTACAGGGGAGTGGTGCACATGTCCGGAATGAGTGAACGCATCAAAGAAGGACAACGCGGACAACTGAAGAGCCAGGTCGGCTTTCAGGCCGCCTCGGCGGCTGTGGCGGTAGTCGCCCCCTCGAGAGGCCGAGTGGAGGTTCTGCGTAGTGGGCAACCCGGCATGGATGCCGGGTTAGCCGCCCCCGGCCAGGGATGGCCGATGGCGGCGGGCCCACGGAGCAGGACCGGAGCGAGGGTATGCCGAGCCTTAGCGAGGCACCGAACGAAAGGGGCAGAAGCGCTTTGGTTACTTTCGCGCTTTTCGAAAGTGACTCGCTGTAAGAGCGAAACCAATAGCAGCCGTTACCGCAGCAACGGATATGTACTCACCTCACCCAGCCAGAAACTCGCCAGTAGACACCACACGAGCATAGGCAAAACCCAACGCCGACATGAACGCGGCATGAACATGGGCCGCCGGAACCGTAAGTCCGTTGAACTCCAGATCCCGCGAGGCACAGGCGTCATGAATGACAGTGACGGCGTAACCCATGTCGGCGGCCGCACGGGTAATGCCGTCGACGCACATGTGACTCATGCTGCCAACCACCACCAACTCCTTGATACCCTGCTCATCGAGAATTGACTGCAGTTCAGTTTCGCGGAACGAGTTGACGAAGTGCTTGAGCACCACCGGCTCGTCGGCGCGGTTCAGGACTTTGGGATGCAGCTTCGCGCCCTCGGAGCCCGGGGTGAAGAAGGGCGCTTCGTCGGAAGTGAACTCGTGGCGAATGTGCACCACCGAATCACCGGCATCGCGAAAGGCTTTGAGCAGGCGTACGGCGTTATCCGCAGCCGCGTCCGCGCCGACCAGCGGCCACTTGCCCTGGGGGAAGTAGTCGTTTTGGATATCAACTACGATGAGTGCTTGCTTGGCCATGACTGTTTCCTCGAAGTGTGTGTGGGTGTGGAATGAAGTATTGGCTCTGGCGGACCGTCCGAGGATTGGCCGCACCGACAATAGAAGGGGGAAAACTGACAATGGATGCACAAAGGGCAATCGCCGAGCTGGGCGTGCTGATTTATCCCGGCGCGCAGATGGCGGCGGTGCACGGGCTGACCGACTTGTTCGGGGTGGCGAACCGGATTGCCGCCGACTATCAGGCGGCGCAGTTGCCGTTGTTGCGGGTCAGCCACTGGCAGGTCGATGGCGAACAGGCGCCCAAACGCGTCTACGACAGCCATCCCGCGCCGGACGGCGCATTGGTGGCGGTGTTGATCCCGCCGTCGATTGGCGGTTTTTCCGAAGGCCAGGCACCGCAAGGCTTGCTGCGCTGGATTCGTCAGCAGCACGCACAAGGTGCAACCCTTGGCGGCGTTTGCGTGGGCTCGATTTTATTGGCTGAAAGCGGCCTGCTCGACGGTCGCAGCGCCACCACCCACTGGACGTCGGCCAAGGCGTTCGCCGAGCGTTATCCGGCGATCAAGCTCAAGGCCGATACGCCGATCGTCGATGACGGCGACTTGATCACCACCGCCGGGTTGATGGCCTGGTCCGAGCTGGGTTTGCGTCTGGTCGACCGATTGCTGGGGCCGAGCATCGCCACCGGCACTGCACGGTTTCTGGTGGTGGAACACAGCGACAGTGCGAGTGAATGTGGCAGCAACTTTTCACCGATTCTCAGCCACGGCGACGCCTCGATTCTCAAGGTACAGCATTGGCTGCAAAGCACCGGCGCGACCGATGTGTCGCTGGCGACCATGGCTGAACGGGCAGGGCTGGAAGAACGCACCTTCCTGCGCAGATTTCGTGCTGCAACCGGGCTCAAACCCACCGAGTACTGCCAGCACCTGCGGGTCGGCAAGGCCCGGGAAATGTTGGAGTTCACCAACGGCACCATCGACCACATTGCCTGGACCGTCGGTTATCAGGACCCGAGTGCCTTCCGTGCGACGTTCAAGAAAATTACCGGGCTGGCGCCGAGTGATTATCGGACGCGGTTTGGGGTTTCGCCGACCGCCGCAGCCCGATAGTCGCAACGCCAGAAATCCCCTGTGGGAGCGAGCCTGCTCGCGAAGAGGCCGTGACGGTCAGCATCTATGTCGCCTGAAAGGTCGCTTTCGCGAGCAGGCTCGCTCCCACAGTTTGATCTTTGCAAGGCTTGGGTCGTGCAAAATGCCGGGAGCGAAGTGGCCGTCGTGCAGAATGAGACAGGCTCAGTGCCATCACCGATTCGGCAACTGATTGAATTGCCGATTATTTCAAATCAGCTGCCGTTGGCCTGATCTCTGCACCCCTACAACTACACTCATCAAGCGCCGATTGAAGGGGGACGCATGACCCCAACAAACCGCAAGAAACTGGTGGTCGCCCATTCGGTGCGGCCCGACGCACCACAGCACGAAGTCGAAACCAATCACGCATTGGCCCGTTGGCTGGCGCAGGTTCTCGGGTTTAAATTCGGCGGCAGCTACGACCCCGAACACCACAGCGGTCGCGATCTTTATCTGTTGCCGACACAAACCATTGTCGGCGCTGCTGCCGCGCGGCAGTTGGGCGTCAAAGGCCCGGAGGATTTGTGGGGCGGCTATGTCGAGCATGATTTCATCTGCACCAAAGCCATCAGCCACGGCTTGCGCAACAAAAACGCTTTTGCTCCGCACGGCTGGTCGCCGTTGTTTTGCGAACGGGTGCGCAACGTGGTGCTCGAGGGACTCAGCGTGTTCTCCCTCGACGATTCGCGGCCTGCGGCGGAGCATTTGCTCGATAACGGACCAATTCGCCTGAAACCGATCCATGCCTGCGCCGGGCGCGGTCAGGAGGTTATCCAGAGTCTCGACCAATTCGATGCGATCCTCGGCAGACCCGATGCCAAGGCGCTATTCACCGAAGGTGTGGTGTTGGAGCAAGACCTGACCGAGGTGGTGACCCACAGCGTCGGCCAAAGCTTCATCGGCGGCACAGTGCTGAGTTACTGCGGTGATCAGTACCTGACCGCAGACGGTCATGGCGAGCAGGTTTATGGTGGTTCCAATCTGCTCGTGGTACAGGGCGGTTACGACGAACTGCTCGAACTGCAACTGCCCGACGACGTGCGGCTGGCCATCCGCCAAGCGCAGGTGTTCGACCGTGCGGCGGACGAGGCCTATCCCGGTTTCTATGCCTCGCGGCGCAACTACGACATCGCACAAGGCCTGGACAGTAACGGCATACAGCGCAGCGGCGTGCTTGAACAGTCCTGGCGCATGGGCGGTGCCAGCAGCGCCGAAGTGGCGGCGTTGCAGAGCTTCGTCAACGACCCGCAGATGAGCGCGATCCGTGTGTCTTCGGTGGAAACCTACATCGATCAAGCGCTGCCGGCGGACGCCATCGAGGTGTACCGCGGGCCGGCGCACAACAGTGAATTTCTCCTCAAGTACGTAACGGTCAAATCCTATGACGGCTAGAAGCGAAACCATTCAGATCGACATCGACGATGAACAGATGAGCGGGACTTTTCTCAGCCCCAAATCGAAGGTCCCCGGCGTGCTCTTCGTGCACGGTTGGGGCGGCAGTCAGGAGCGTGATCTTGAACGGGCCAAAGGCATCGCAGGTCTGGGCTGCGTGTGCCTGACGTTCGACTTGCGCGGGCACACCGGCGGCACCGGCATTCCACTGACGCGGGTTTCCCGCGAAGACAATCTGCGAGACCTGCTGGCGGCGTACGACCGATTGCTCGCGCACCCTGCGCTCGATACCTCGGCGATCGCCGTGGTCGGCACCAGTTATGGCGGCTATCTGGCTGCGATTCTGACCTCATTGCGCCCCGTGCGCTGGCTGGCGCTGCGGGTGCCGGCGTTGTATCGCGATGAGCAATGGCACGCGCCCAAGCGTGAACTGGACAAGCTCGATTTGCGTGATTACCGCAGCACGCTGGTGCGCGCCGACAGCAATCGCGCGTTGCATGCCTGTTCGCAATTTACCGGGGATGTGCTGCTGGTGGAGTCCGAGACTGACGACTATGTGCCCCACGCGACCATCATGAGTTACCGGGCGGCGTGTCAGCAGACGCACTCGCTGACCCACCGGATCATCGACGGCGCCGATCACGCGTTGAGCGAGCCGGTTTCGCAGCAGGCGTATACGTCGATCCTGGTGGACTGGATTACCGAGATGGTGGTGGGTGAGCGGTTGAGCATTATCCAGTCGACCTAAGAGCGGCGGTGGATTCTTCGCGGGCAAGCCTCGCTCCTACAGGAAGCGCGCGAACCCCGTAGGAGCGAGGCTTGCCCGCGAAGGCGTCTTTGCAAGCGCCAAACTACTTGGGTTTCTTCGCAATCCGCAACGACTTGGCCTTGGCCTCGACAATCAAATACATCACCAACGTAATCAACAACGGCAAGATGAAATAAATCGCCCGATACGCCAGCAACCCCGCCACCAGGCTCCCCCGCGAAGCCTCATGCTGCAGCAACGCCACAAACACCGCCTCCAACACCCCGAGCCCCGCCGGAATGTGCGTGATCACCCCGGCAATCGCGCTGATCAACAACACGCCAAGCACCAGCGGATAATCCAGCTTGCTCGGCAGAAGGGTGAAGATCACCGCCGCCATCAGCGACCAGTTCAGCGCCCCGAGCGCCAGTTGCAGCACCGCCATGCGCAGGGACGGCAGGTTGATTTCGACGCCGCGAATCGCCCACTCCCGCCGCTTGGAATACTGACAGGCCGCCAGGTAACCCGCACTCACCAACAGCAACAAAACCCCCACGCCCTGCAACGCACCACTGCTGAGTTTCCAGCCCGGTGGCATGCGCACCAGCCCGCTGCTGAACATCGCGCCGGCAATCACCATGTAGCCGAACCAGTTGGTCGCCAGGCTCAGGCCGAGGATTTTTGCGATGTTGCTTTTGCTCACGCCGAGCCGCGAGTAAAGCCGATAGCGCATGGCAATGCCGCCGACCCAGGCACTCAGGTTGAGGTTGAAGGCGTAGCTGATGATCCCCACTGGCAGGATCTGTTTCCAGGTCAGGTCCTGACGAATATAGGTGCGGCCAATCAGGTCGAAACAGGCGTACACCAGAAAACTCACCAGCGTCAGCCCGGAGGCGATGATCAGCGTGCGCACCTTGAAATCGGCGAGGGTGTCGAACACCTCGTTCCATTCGATGCGTTGGGCCAGCATCGTGAACAGGACGATCAGCGCCAGGAAAAACAGCATCGTCAGCGGTTTTTTCCAGCGACTCCAATGCGACTTGTGCGGGCTGTCGGCGTGAGGCGCCGAATGGGTTTCAGCGCGGTTCATGGTGATCGCCCCCGGCGAGATGGGTGAAGGGCTTCAGGCGTGGCTTGTGTGCCGGCAGCCAACCGGCCCACGCCGGGAAGTGCCGCAGGAAGTGAAACACCAGAAAACCGACGGTCATGTGCCAGACCCGTCCGCGTGGGGATTTTTCCGCACACATGGCTTTGCAGTGGTTGTCGCTCAGCCTCTCGAGGCGTTCGAACAAATCGCGGTTGAAGGCGCGATCGCGGATCAGTACATTGGCTTCCAGGTTCATCGCCAGGCTCAGCGGGTCGAGGTTGCTCGAGCCGACGGTGCTCCAGTCTTCGTCCACCAGCGCGACTTTGCCGTGCAGCGGACGTTCGCAATATTCGTGAATCTGCACCCCGGATTTGAGCAGGTAGTCATAGGTCATGCGCGCGGCCAGTTTGGCCACCCTCATGTCCGGCTGGCCTTGCAGGATCAGTCGCACCTCGACGCCTCGCCGCGCGGCGTTGCGTATCTCGCGCAGCAAGCGATAACCGGGAAAGAAATAGGCGTTGGCAATCACCACGCGACGCTGGGCGCTGCGCAGGACATGTCGATAAACCTCTTCGATATCGGTTTGATGATCACCGTTGTCGCGGTACACCAAACGGACCTGGCCGTCGTGATCGTTGAACGCCAGCTCCGAGCGCCGCTGCCGCCGGCGTTGCCACCAGTATTTGGCGCGGGCCGGGCGACCGCTTTGCAGCAGGGCGAAATGATGAATGTCGGTTACCGCCGGGCCTTGCACTTCAACCGAGTAATCCTGTTTGGCCTCGGGGCCGAAGTCGGCCAGATGGTCGGCGGAAAAGTTGATCCCGCCGATGAACGCAATCGTGCCGTCGACCACCACGATTTTGCGGTGCAGGCGTCGGAACCAGTTGGTGCGGATGCCCAGCCGCTTCGGTGCCGGGTCAAATATTTGCAGGTGCACGCCGGCCTCGCTCAACGCGGTGAGGTAATCGGTGCTCAACTCGCCACAACCAAACCCGTCGAGACTGGCGGTCACCCGTACGCCGCGTTGAGCCGCGTCGATCAGCACGTGCTGCAGCTCTTCGCCGACCTTGTCCTCGAAAACGATGAAGGTTTCCAGGAGGATTTCAGTCTTGGCCTGGCGCATGGCTTCGAACACCCGCGGGAAATATTCTTCGCCGTTTTCCAGCAGTTCCACCCGGTTGTTGCCCTGCCAGCCATATTGAACGTCGACCACGCCGGGTTCGCGCACCGGCGGGTTGGTGGGCACGTGATCCACGGTGGTTTTTTCCATCGGTGCGCTGCTCATAGCTCGATCTCCACCGATAGCGGTGCATGGTCGGAGAGGTGGGACCAGGGCCGTGCCGCCAGGACTTGCGGACGGCTGGCCTTGAGGTTGCGCACGTAGATGCGGTCCAGGCGCAAGGCCGGCAAGCGCGCCGGAAAACTGCGCGCCGGTTTGCCGTGGAGTTCGGCAAACACCTCGCGCAAACCGCAGGGCTTGAGCATTGCGTCGGCGCGCTGACGCCAGTCGTTGAAGTCACCGGCGACAATCACCGGCGCGTCGCTCGGCAATTCTGCGAGGCGTTGGGTCAGCAGCTTCAGCTGTTCATTGCGATGGGTTTCACGCAGCCCCAAATGGACGCAAATCGCGTGCACCTCCGGGCCATCGACGGGCAAGCGCAATACGCAATGCAGGATGCCGCGGTTTTCGTGCCCGCTGATGGACACGTCGAGGTTGTCGTGGCGAATGATCTGGAATTTCGACAACAGTGCATTGCCGTGATCGCCTGCCGGGTACACCGCGTTGCGTCCGTAGGCGAATTGCGGCCACAGCGTGTCGGCGAGGAATTCGTACTGCGGCATCGTCGGCCAGTTGCTGTAACGCTGGGGATGGTGCTCGTGGGTGCCGTGGACTTCCTGCAAAAACACCACGTCGGCGGACACGCTGCGCACTGCTTCGCGCAATTCCGGCAGGATGAAACGCCGGTTGAGCGCGGTGAAACCCTTGTGCGTGTTGACCGTCAGCACGGTGAAACGGCGTACGGCGTTCACGGTTCCTGACGAGTCATCGTCGGGGTTGAACTGCTCGGCGCGGTTCATGGCAGCACGCCTTGTGCCGCAGGCTCACCGGAGGCAAAGAAGCGCCAAGCTGAAATACCGCTGTGAATCGCCGCCATGTCGCCTCCCGTCTGATGTTCCCCGGTTGCCCCTGTCTTTTGATGACTGCGGGGCAAGCGAGAAAGTTTCGACGGGACTACGGACGGTACAAACCTTGAATGGACACACGGACCTGTAGGAGCCGGCTTGCTGGCGATAGCGGTGTGTCAGTCACATCCATGTTGAATGTGCCACCGCGATCGCCAGCAAGCCGGCTCCTACAAGGGTAATCAGTGGCCGGCGACTATGCGGGTTGAGCCCGCGGCATAGACCGGGCCGAGGCGATCGAGGCGACCGCTCCATGCAGTCAGCGCCAGCGCTACCAACACCACCAGACCACCGATCCATGCGGTATGGATCAGGCCCATGTGAGCGACGATCAAACCACCGCCCCACGCGCCACCGGCAATGCCGAGGTTGAACGCCGCGATGTTCAGGCCGGAAGCCACGTCCACCGCATTCGGCGTGTGATGTTCGGCCTGACGCACCACATACACCTGCAAGCCCGGCACGTTGCCGAAAGCGACCGCGCCCCAGACCAGTACGGTGGCCAGCGCCAGCCACGGGTTGCCGGCGGTGAAGGTCAGCACGAACAACACAGCAGCGAGCAGGGCGAAGATGATTTTCAGGGCTTTGATCGGGCCGCGTTTGTCGGCCAGTTTGCCGCCCCAGATATTACCGACGGCCACCGAGATGCCGTACACCAGCAACACCAGGCTGACGGTGCCGGCGCTGAAACCAGAAATGTCTTGAAGAATCGGCGCTAGGAACGTGAAGGCGATGAACGAACCGCCGTAACCGACTGCCGTCATGGCATACACCAGCAGCAGGCGCGGTTGCTTGAGGACCTGCAACTGTTCCAGCAGCGAAGCGGGTTTGCTGTGGGTGATGTTTTTCGGCACGTAGAGCAGGCTGCCGATGAACGCAATCACACCCAAAGCAGAGACAGCGAGGAAGGTTTCACGCCAGCCGAAATGCTGACCGATGAACGTCCCCAACGGTACGCCGGTGACCAGCGCCACCGTCAGGCCGGTGAACATGATCGCAATCGCGCTGGCGGCTTTTTCCTTCGGCACGAGGCTGGTGGCGATGGTCGAGCCAATCGAGAAAAACACCCCGTGGGCCAGGCCGGTGACGATTCGCGCAATGATCAGCGATTCGTAGCTCGGTGCTTTCCACGCCAGCAGGTTGCCAAGGGTGAACAGCACCATCAGCGACAACAGCAGCATTTTGCGCGGGACTTTGCCGGTGAGGGCGGTCAGCACCGGGGCACCGATGGCAACGCCCAGGGCATAGAGGCTGACCAGCAGGCCGGCGGACGGCAGGCTGACGCCGAGGTCGGCGCCGATAGTGGGTAACAGGCCAACGATGACGAACTCGGTCGTCCCGATGGCGAAGGCGCTGAGGGTCAGCGCGAGCAAGGCAATGGGCATGGCTGCAACTCCGGTGGGCTGATTGATGGAGCGCAGTGTCGGGGATTGGGTTGTGCGGAAAAATAGAGGTATCGGCATTTGATATTTGCCCTGAGCGCAAATATCGCTTTGACGGGTACACCAGATCCCTGTAGGAGCGAGGCTTGCCCGCGAAGGACGCGCCGCGGTGTATCAAGGAGGCCGCGTCATCGTTATTCGCGGGCAAGCCTCGCTCCTACAGGGAATTGCGGTGATTCAGTTTGTTGCGTATTTCACTCGTCGATTCCACCCAGAAAACCTGCTGGCCAGCGATCTCGGCGGCCACCGGCAAACCATCGCGGTACACCAACCGATTACTCGTCAGCGCCGGCACTTTCGCACCGGGTAGCAGCGTGCCGGCGAGGTTCAGCGGATCAACCCCGCACACGGCAATCAGACTCCCGTCGTGCGCCCGCCGTCGCACTTCGCGCAGCAACGGAATCGCCTCGGGCAAGGCGAACTGTTCACCGGCCAAACCACTGACAAACCGCCCGCCGCGAATCTCGCCGCGAGCCTCCAGCCGATGCAACGTGCGCAGCAATTCGCGCCAGTTCGGCAACCAGTCTGCTTCGCGTTCCAGCAGGCGCCAGAACACCACGCCGTAGCGGCGCAGCAAGGTCATGGCGATGTGTTCCAGGGTGTCGCTCGGCGTTGGATGTTTGTTATCCACCACCGGCGCTGGCGCCCCGCGTCGAAGCAAGGCCCAGCGTCCGGCGTCATCCATGCCACCGATAAACGCCCCGCGTCCGCGTCGGCTGCTGCGATTCTGCCGTTTACTGGCCGGCGTGATCAGCGCCCGCAAACCGGCAAAACTGTCGGCGTTCACCAGCCCGGCGCCGACCAGTTCCTGCAAGGCGATTTCCAGCTCCGAGCGCAGCAGATGAGCCTCGTAAATCAGCTCATCGAAAAACAACGCGCCGTGTTGGCTGAGGGCTTGGTAAACCTTTTGAGTTTTGGGCGACAGGTCGCTGACCGGTGTCTGTTCAGTCAGACCGCTCCATAACCCGACCTGGCTGCGCGGCAGCAACACAATCGGCGTGCTGCGCAGCGCCGTGCTGGCGCTTTTGTTGTGCGCGGTCAGGCGGGTCCAGACCAGTTTGCCGCTGCGGCACAGGTCATCCAGCCAACTCGCCGAATAGCCTTTGATCCGTGCCGCAAGAATGTCGCTGTCCCAGGCTGAAGCGGCGGCGGGATAGCCTTCGAACTGAGCGACGATGGCGGGCAGCACTGCATTGCCCTGGCCTTGAGTCGAGGCAGAAAGATGCTGCCAGTCGAACAGGAATCGCATGAAATCCTGCAACGCCACCGGCTCGATTTCTCGCCGCAGGCGCTTGACCGTGTAGCGATGAATTCGCGCCAGCAGATGCCGTTCGCACCATTCTTCCTGACCAGTGCCGGGGGTGAAGTGGCCGCGCAGCACATACCCTTCGCGTTCCAGTTGCGCGAGTGCCTGGGTGACGTGATTCGCAGGTAATTCCAGAGGTTCGGCAATCGCGCTCAGCGGCAACGGACCGAAAGCGCTGAGCCGTGCACGGATGACTTCCAGCACCGCTTCGTCTGCTTCCCAGCCGTCATCGAACCCCGGCAGCGCCGCCAGCGGTGGCGACAAATTTGCCTGTGGATAAATGGCGCGCAGGCACGTCAGCCGTTCCACCGCCAGCCACAGCGATTGCCCGGCATCGATCTGCAAACGACTGGCGCGACCGCTCTCGGCAAGGGCACTCAACCAATCAATCCACTGCGCATTCGCCTGCGCCTCGGCATCGGCAATGTACGCGAGGCTCATCAACGTCTCGTGCATTTCATCGGCATTGGTCGGCGTTGGCCAGGCCTCATCGCGCACCGCTTGAATCGCCTCGGCATCCAGCGCGCCGAGGTCGTCGGTGGACTGCGGATCGGTCCAGCGCCGGTTGAGCACGGCTTGGGTGCGGCGCTCTTCCAGCGGCGCATCGTCGAGAAAGGTGTAAGGCCGGGCGCTGAGAATTTCGGCGGCCAGCGGTGAAGGCGCCGGCAGGTCGCGACTGATCAGGCGAACGTCGCCGCGTTCCATGCGCCGCAACAACGTCAGCCAGCCTTCGCAGTCCATGGCTTCGTGGAGGCAATCGTCGAGGGTCTGTTCCACCAGTGGATGATCGGGTATCTCCCGTTCGCCGGCGAGGTTTTCCACGCAGGCGATCTGGTCGGGAAACACGCTGGCGATCAGGTCTTCGCTTTTCATCCGCTGAATCTGCGGGGGGACTTTGCGCCCGCCGCTGTAGCGCGGCAACGCCAATGCGACGCCGGCATTCCAGCGCCAGCGCACGCCGAACAGCGGCGCATCGAGCACCGCTTGAATCAGCAGGTGTTCGGCGCTGTTGCTGTGCAGGTAGCGCCAGACCTCATCGAGCTCAAAGCTGTGGCTGGTGGACAGCGACAGCACAATCGCATCTTCGCTGGCAGCGGCCTGCAATTCGAAGTTGAAGGTACGGCAGAAACGCTTGCGCAGGGCCAGGCCCCAGGCGCGGTTGATGCGGCTGCCGAAGGGCGTGTGGATGATCAGTTGCGTGCCGCCGGACTCATCGAAAAAGCGCTCCATCAGCAGCGTGTCCTGCGAGGGCAGGGCGCCCAGTGTCAGGCGTGCGCGGGCGAGGTAATCCACCAGTTGTCCGGCGCTGTCGAGGTTCAGGCCGAGGGTCTCGGTCAGCCAGTCGAGGGCCGGTTGCAAGTTGCCGGGCGTGGCGCCGAGCAGGTCGTCAAGTTGCGCTTGCAGGCGCGCCACGGCGAAGGACAATTCCGTGCTGCGTCCCGGCGCTTCACCGAGCCAGAACGGAATGGTCGGCGGCTGGCCCTGCGCATCTTCGACCCGGACCTTGCCGGTTTCGACCCGCAGGATTCGGTACGAGGTGTTGCCCAACTGAAAGACATCGCCGGCGATGCTTTCCACGGCGAAGTCTTCGTTGACGCTGCCGATGTTCAGCCCTTGCGGTTCCAGCAGCACGCTGTAGTCGGCGTTGTCCGGGATGGTGCCGCCGCTGGTCACGGCGGTCAGTTTGCTGCCGCGCCGACCGCGCAACGTACGCGTCACGGCGTCGCGGTGCAGGTACGCGCTGCGGATGCCCTGGCGACCGTTGTAGCCCTCGGCGAGCAACTGCAGCAGCGCCTGATAATGTGTTTCGTCGAGCTCAGCGTAGGGCGAGGCATTGCGGAACATCTCCAGCAGCGCGTGCTCCGGCCATTCCTGGCAACTGACCTCGGCGATGATCTGCTGGGCCAGTACGTCCAGCGGCGCTTGAGGAATCTGCAAAGTATCGAGTTCACCCCGGCGCACGCAGTCGAGCAGGGCGGTGCATTCGATCAAATCGTCGCGGGTGGTGGCGAACAATCGGCCCTTGGGCGTGCCGCCGACCTGGTGGCCGGAGCGGCCGACCCGTTGCAGGAATCCGGCAATCGAACGAGGCGAGGCAATCTGGCAGACCAGGTCGACATCGCCGATATCGATCCCCAGTTCCAGCGACGCCGTGGCGATCAGCACTTGCAGGTCGCCGCACTTGAGGCGCTGTTCGGCATCGAGGCGAAACTCCTTGGCCAGGCTGCCGTGGTGGGCGGCGACTGCTTCCTTGCCGAGACGTTCGCTCAAATGCCGGCTCAGGCGTTCGGCCAAGCGTCGGGTGTTGACGAAAATCAGCGTGGTGCGGTGTTCGCGGGCGAGGACGGCGAGGCGGTCGTAGACCAATTCCCAGACATCGTTGGCCATCACCGCCGACAGCGGCACCGGCGGTACTTCGATGCCTAAATCTCGTGGACGGGCGTGGCCGATGTCGATGATTTCGCATGCGCGATCACGACCGACCAGAAAGCGTGAGACCGCTTCGATGGGTTTTTGCGTGGCCGACAGGCCGATGCGCATCAACGGTGCTGCGCATAACGCCTGCAAACGTTCCAGGCTCAGGGCCAGGTGGCTGCCGCGTTTGCTGGCGGCGATGGCGTGGATCTCATCGACGATCACCGTGCGCGTGGTGCCGAGCATTTGCCGGCCGGAGTCGGAGCCGAGCAGCACGTAAAGGGATTCCGGGGTGGTCACCAGAATGTGCGGCGCGGTCTTGCGCATCGCCGAGCGTTCTTTTTGCGGCGTGTCGCCGGTGCGCACGGCGGTGTTGATTTGCAACTCGGGCAGGCCCATCGCACGTAACTGTTCAGTGATGCCGGCCAGCGGGTTTTGCAGGTTGATCTGGATGTCGTTGGACAAGGCTTTGAGCGGCGAGACGTAGACCACCAGTGTTTCGTTGGGCAGCCCGTCTGCGGTTTCCAGGCCACGGTGAACCAGATCGTCGATGACGGCGAGAAACGCGGTGAGGGTTTTGCCGGAGCCGGTGGGCGCGGCGATCAGGGTCGAACGGCGCTGACGGATCAGCGGCCACGCCCGGGCCTGGGCGGCGGTGACCGTCGGGAAGGTGCTGCTGAACCAGGCGCTGACGGCGGGGTGGAAGCCTGCCATGGCCGCGTCCGTGGGGATGGGCAGATTCATGGAGTAATTTATGCGGGCGGGGTGAGGAAGATGCAAGTACCGCTCGGGATCTCTGCTGGCCTTCAGGGCCTCTTCGCGGGCAAGCCTCGCTCCTACAAGAGCGTGCGCGAGTTCTGTAGGAGCGAGGCTTGCCCGCGAAGAGGCCCGAAGCAGCACCACAAATCCCGGAGATCTACACTTTACGGATGACGGTTGCGCACTAAACCCGCAAAATGCAACGATTCCGGCAACTATCGACGGCACCGCCCGCGAGCGGTGCCGATAAAGCCATTGATCCAATCAGACTGGGCCTGCTGACTCTATGCGAATGCGCCTTATGTTACTGGGCGGCGGAAATGCCCTTGGGCAGGCGCTGATTCGCCTCGGTGCGGAGGAAGACATCGGTTTCCTCGCCCCCCGCCCACCGCAAGACGGCTGGGATGCCGCGAGCCTGACGCAACTGCTCGACGACACGCGCCCGGACGCGTTGATCAACCTCGCCTACTACTTCGACTGGTTCCAGGCGGAGACGGTCAGCGAATCGCGTCTGGCCGGGCAAGAGCGTGCAATCGAGCGTCTGGCCGAACTGTGCCAGCATCACAACATCGTTCTGCTGCAACCCTCGAGCTATCGGGTGTTCGACGGCTCGCGGGCGACCGCCTACAGCGAAAAAGACGAGCCGGTGCCGCTGGGCCTGCGTGGTCAGGCCTTGTGGCGCATCGAGCAAAGCGTGCGCGCGACCTGCCCGCAGCATGTGCTGCTGCGGTTCGGCTGGCTGCTCGATGATAGCCCCGACGGCACCCTCGGGCGTTTCCTGTCCCGGGCCGAAAAGCCGGAAGAACTGTTGATGGCCGATGACCGTCGCGGCAACCCGACGCCGGTCGACGACGCGGCCCGGGTGATCATTTCGGTGCTCAAGCAACTCGATTGCGCGGCGCCACTGTGGGGCACCTACCACTACGCCGGGCACGAGGCGACCACGCCGCTGGCGCTGGGGCAGGCGATTCTCACCGAAGCCCGCGCACTGCATCCGCTGGCCATCGAAGCGCCGACCGCCCAGGCTCACGCCGCACGCCCGGACGCTGCCGAAGAGCCGCAACACGCGGTGCTGGCCTGCAAGAAAATCCTTCACACCTTCGGGATCAAGCCCCGCGCCTGGCGTGCGGCACTCCCTGGCTTACTGGACAGGTTCTATCGCCATGGCTGACGGCCCTGTTTTAATCACCGGCGGCGCGGGTTTCATTGGCTCGCACCTGACCGACGCCTTGCTCGCCAAGGGCCATTCGGTACGGATTCTCGACGACCTGTCCACCGGCAAACGCAGCAACCTGGCGCTGGATAATCCTCGCGTCGAGCTGATAGTCGGCGACGT
Organism: Pseudomonas sp. BF-RE-22; assembly: GCF_019956155.1. Taxonomy (NCBI): domain Bacteria; kingdom Pseudomonadati; phylum Pseudomonadota; class Gammaproteobacteria; order Pseudomonadales; family Pseudomonadaceae; genus Pseudomonas; species Pseudomonas sp. BF-RE-22. The sequence continues at coordinate 64,933 of NZ_JAHBDD010000087.1, forward strand.
CGCCGATGCCGCTCTGGTCGCTCGCGCAATGGCCGGTTGCCGTGCGGTCGCGCACCTGGCGGCCGTGGCGTCGGTGCAGGCTTCGGTGGATGATCCGGTGAAGACTCACCAGAGCAACTTCATCGGTTCGCTGAATGTCTGCGAAGCCATGCGTCAGAGCGGCGTCAAACGTGTGCTGTTTGCCTCCAGCGCAGCGGTCTACGGCAACAATGGCGAAGGCCAGTCGATCGACGAAGACACGCCCAAGGAACCGCTGACGCCGTATGCGTCAGACAAGTTGGCCAGTGAACATTACTTCGATTTCTACCGCCGCGAGCATGCGCTGGAACCGGTGATTTTCCGCTTTTTCAACGTCTTCGGCCCACGCCAGGATCCGTCCTCGCCATACTCCGGGGTGATCAGCATTTTCAGCGAGCGCGCGCAAAACGGCCTGCCGATCACGGTGTTTGGCGATGGCGAGCAGACGCGGGATTTTGTTTACGTCGAAGATTTGGTCGACGTGCTGGTACAAGCCATCGAAAAACCGCAGGTTGAAGTCGGCGCGGTCAATGTCGGCTGGAACCAGGCAACCACGCTCAAGCAAATGCTGGAAGCGTTGAAAGTGGCGGTCGGTGAACTGCCGCCAGTGAGCTACGGCCCGGCGCGTTCGGGTGATATCCGCCATTCGCGGGCGAACAATCAGCGACTGCTGGAGCGGTTTTCCTGCCCTGCTCAGACGCCGATGAGTGTCGGCCTGGCGCGGTTGTTGGGGCGCTGAGTTTTTCGCCAGCAAGAAAAAGGCGCCTGTGAAGGCGCCTTTTTTTTGCAGCTCGTTCCCACCACGTGAACGATTTTAGAACTTGTAACCCAGGCCCACCATGTAGATGAACGGGTCCACGTCGACATCGACCTTGGCACGGGTGCCTTGTGCCACGGCGTTGTTTTCCACGGTGGCGGTGGTATCGATGTCGATGTAACGCACTTGGGCGTTGAGCATGATGTTGTCGGTGATCATGTAGTCGGCACCGACCTGAAACGCCATGCCCCAGGAGTTGTCTGCCTTGAAGTTGCTGAAGCCATTGGCGCTGGCCTCGCTGCCGACGTGCTCGTCGTAGATCCAGGTGTAGTTGATACCGGCGCCAACGTACGGTTGGAATGCAGACTTGCCGTCCAGTGGGTAGTAGACAACGCTCAAGGTTGGCGGCAGGTGTTTCAGGCTGCCGAGTTTGCCGTTGGCCGCACCCAGGACGGTGCCTTTGAGCTTCACGTCATGTTCGAATGGCGTGGCCGCGAGCAGCTCGATGCCCCAGTGGCTGTTGAGCATGTAAGCGAAGTTCAGACCCAGTTGGGTGTCGCTGCTCATGGTGGCCTTGCCACCCAGATTGGTGCCTGCCAGCGGGCCTTGATCGACTTTGACGTCGGAGCTGTCGGCTTTCGGGTTGACGGTGATTGCACCGGCACGAAGGAGGATGTCGCCGGCTTCATGGGCATGGGCGAGCGGGGCTGCGAGCGCGAGGGCAAACAGCGAGGCGCTGAGCAAGGACTTGTGCATGGAGGCTCCAGAGGACGTTGAAAATGTTCGATGTCCAATGGTACGGAGCGGTCTGGTCCGGTCTTTTGACTCAGCTCAATGAAACGGTGATGGCACTAATTTTTGCGGAACCTTTGAGGGCTCCTTCGCGGGCAAGCCTCGCTCCTACAGGTTAGCGCAGGACCTGTAGGAGCGAGGCTTGCCCGCGAAGGCGCCCTTCAAATCAACACGTGAACACCAGATTCACTCCGGCAATTCATAGATATAAATCTTGTCCGCCTCCATCTGATACCCGGCATCCGCCAACTCACTGGTCGACGCTTTAACCTGCAACGCCCCCTCAATCCAATAAGGCTGATACAGCTCGTCCAGCTTCACGCCGACTTCGCTTTTCACATGCACGATCTGGTTCGACGGCGGTGGCGGCACATGGATGCAGGCGCCGAAATACGGCACCAGCAGAAACTCCGTAGTGCGGCCTTCTTCACTCACTTCCAGCGGCACGATGTAGCCCGGCAGGCGGATGCTCTGACCGTCGAGGCTCTTCACCACCGGTGCATTGGGCATGTCCTGTTTCGCGGCTGGCGCCGACTCGGCGGACAGCGCGCTGCCCATCTGCGAGAGGTCGTGCAGGGGGGTCATGTTCGGCACTTCCGGCGCGGCGTCCGGGGGGATCATTTCCGACCAGGTCAGCTCTTTCGGCTCGGCGGCCCACAGCGGCAAGGCGACCAGCATCAACAGCGCAAGCAGAGCGCGGGGCATCATTAACGTCCTCATAGTCGGATCGACAGGCCATCGGCCAGGGATTGGCGATACGCGCGCCACGCCGGCACGCTGCCCATCAGCAGCGCGGCGATCAGGATGCCACCGAGCAGCGTCCATTCATATTCGCTGGGCCACGCCAGCGGCAGAAACAGACCGTAATTGGCCTGCACGTAACCTTGCGCAGCGGCGATGCCCACATACAGCAGGGCCACGCCGGCGATCACGCCCGACAGCGCCAGGGCAAACGCCTCCAGCACCAGCAACGTCGCGATGTGCCATGGCCGCGCGCCCACTGAGCGCAGAATCGCCATCTCGCGCCGACGTTCATTGAGGCTGGTGAGAATCGCCGTGAGCATGCCGATCAACCCGGTCAGCACCACAAACAGCGAGACCACGAACAAGGCTTTTTCTGCGGTGCTCATCAAACTCCACAACTCTTGCAGCGCCACGCCCGGCAGGATCGCCAGCATCGGTTCGCCACGGAATTCGTTGATTTCGCGCTGCAGGGCAAAGGTCGAAATCTTGCTGTTGAGGCCCAGCATGAACGCGGTGATCGCTTGTGGCGTCAGGTCCATGTTGCGTGCCTGATCAGCGCTGATCCGACCGTTGCCGCGCGCCGGCACGCCGTTGTGCCAGTCGATGTGAATCGCTTCCATGCCGCCGAGGCTGATGTGCAATGTACGGTCCACCGGGGTGCCGGTGCGTTTGAGAATGCCGACCACCGTGAACGGTTTGTCGTCGTGCTTGACCAGGCTGATCACCGCCACGCCGTGGGCCAGCACCAGTTTGTCGCCGAGTTTGTAGTGCAGTGCATCGGCCACTTCGGCGCCGAGCACCACTTCGAACGGATCGGTGGCGAAGGCGCGACCGTCAGCCAGTTCCAGGTGTTGTTGATGACCGTACTGGTAATGCTCGAAGTACGCCTCGGTGGTACCCATCACCCGATACCCGCGATGGGAATCGCCCAGCGACATCGGGATCGCCCACTTCACTTTCGGGTTGTTGGCGAAGTGCTCGAAGCTGTCCCAGCGGATGTTGTTGGTGGCATTGCCGATGCGGAACACCGAGTACAGCAGCAGGTTCACTGAACCGGAGCGGGCGCCGACGATCAGGTCGGTGCCGCTGATGGTGCTGGCAAAACTGGCCTTGGCTTCGGTGCGCACGCGTTCCACGGCCAACAGCAAGCAGACCGACAGGGCGATGGCGAACGCGGTCAGGATCGCGGTGAAGCGGCGGTTAGCCAGGCTGGCCATGGCTAGACGAAACAAATACATCTCAAACCTCGGACGGAGTGGCGGCGCGATTGAGTTCGGCCAGCGACAGGTTGCGATCGAACAGCGGCGCAAGGCTTTGGTCGTGGCTGACGAACAACAGGCTCGACCCGGCTTCGCGGCATTCGGCGAACAACAGGCGAATGAAGTTTTCGCGGGCGTCGTAATCCAGAGCAGAAGTCGGTTCGTCGGCGATCACCAGCTCCGGCTGACCGATCAACGCACGGGCGGCGGCGACGCGTTGCTGTTGGCCGATGGACAGCGAGTCGGCACGGCGACCGAGGATGCTTTCATCCTTCAAACCCAAATGAGCGAGCAAGGTCGCCGCCGCCTGATCGACGCTGCCATGGCGCTGGATCGCCCGTTCGGCGCGCAGCCTGGAGAAGTGGCAGGGCAGCTCGACGTTCTCGCGCACCGAGAGAAACGGCAGCAGGTTGAACTGCTGGAAGATGTAGCCGGTGTGATCGACGCGAAAGCGATCACGCGCCCCGGCACCGAGTTCGGTCAGTTCCTGGCCGAGCAGGCGAATGCTGCCGCGATCGGGCTTTTGCACGCCACCGAGCAGGCCGAGCAGGGTGGTCTTGCCGCTGCCGCTGGGGCCTTTGAGGAACAGGGTTTCACCCGGTTCCAGGCGAAAGGCCGGGATGTCCAGCAGCGGCGGGTGACCGGGCCAACTGAAGCCCAGGTCGGACAGTTCGATGAGTGCTTGGGTCATAACACCGGTTTCATTGGGTTGTCTCAATTTCACATGCAACACCAATCCCTTGTAGGAGCGAGCGGGCGGCGATCCGACTTGCCCGCGAAGGCATACTGCCAGTCGACATCAATGTTGAATGTGACGACCTCTTCGCGGGCAAGCCTCGCTCCTACAGGGGGCGGTGGGTTCAGAATTTCAGGGCGGCCGCCTTGGCCGTCACTTCTACCCCTTGCTGCCCGCTCGGGCTGATCAGTTGTACCTGAATTTTCTGGGTCGCCGGGAACGTGTTGAAGAGGTTTGCCAGATCCAGGGTTTTCAGTGCGCCCGGCGTTGCGCAGGTGAACTGGTAGTGAGCGTGGATTTCGCTGTGGTCGTGGTGATGCTCGTCTTTGGCATCGTCGTCATGATCATGATCATCATCGGCATCCGGCTTGTCACCGAACAGCGGGCTTTCCAGTTCCTGAGTCGCGACCACGCAACCCGCCGCTTTCGGCAGGTTGAACAGGGTCAGCGGTTTTTCAAGTTGCGCACGGGCGGCGGCGACTTTGGCTTTGTCGGCGTCGCTGGCGGCCGCGTGTTCGAAACCCACCAGGTTCATCGCCGGGCTTTCCAGTTCCAGCTCCAGGGTCTGACCGTCCAGCGCTGCGTTCAGGCGACCGACACCATGCTCGTGGGCACCGAGGCTGCCGTGTTCATGGTCGTGATCATGCTCATCGGCGGCATGGGCGATGGCCAGCGGCAACAGGGCAAACGGCAAAGCGAGCAGCAGACGGCGCATGGCGGGTCTCCGAAAAGTAAAATGAAGAGTTTGTTATGTAATCTTATAACGTAAGCGCGAGGAGTTTGACCGGCTACTTGGCGTTGCACAAGTCCCATGGGAGCATGCAGGTCAGAAATGTGCGGGAGCGAAACCATGTTGCGTATACGCGGAAGCATCGGCGACTGGCCGGTGGATTTGACCCTGGAGATGGACGACGCTGACTGGGCGCGACTCGGCGCGCAGGTGCAGGTGGTCAAGCCAGAGGTCAGTGCGACGCCGGCCAAACCGGTGAATCAGGATGATGCGCAGTGGCAGGTCGCAAAGGATCTGCTGCGCAAGGCCGGGCAACTGAGCGGGCCGGATTTGCTGGAGCAACTGGAAGGTTTGACTGGCAGTGCAGCGTCGGGCAAGCGACTGCTGGTGCGGTTGCGGCATAGCGCGGAAGTGAAAGTGTCGAGCGGCGGTGATACGCCGCTCTACAGCTGGATCAACCCCAATTTGTAGGAGCAGAGCTTGCTCGCGAAGGCGATCTCAAGGACGCCTTCGCCGGCAAGCCGTGCTCCTACAAGGTTGCGATCAATACAGCGCAGCAAATAGCTTACGGCGATACGTGGTCACCAACGGGTGATCATTGCCCAGCAATTCGAACACTTGCAGCAGCGTCTTGTGCGGCAAACCTTCGCTGTAGCTGCGGTTACGCACGAACAGCTTGAGCAATGCATCCAGCGCCGCATCGTACTGCTGACGGGCCAGTTGCTGGATCGCCAGTTGATACACCGCTTCATCGTCCTGCGGATTCTTCGCCAGGCGCGCCTTCAAGTCGGCGGCATCCGGCAAGTCCTTGGCCTGGCCGAGAAACTGGATTTGCGCTTTTGCACCGGCCAATGCGGCCTTGTGTTCATCGCTTTTCACCGCGTCGAGCACGATTTGCGCTTCACCCAGCTCGCCCCGCTCTGTCAGGCAACGGGCATACAGAATCAGCGCTTTGGCGTTGGTGTTGTCTTCGCCCAGCAGCACTTTGAGAATGGCTTCTGCGTCAGCGAAACGGCTTTCGTCAAACAGCGCCTGAGCCTGTTCGAATGGATCAGCCGCCGCCGGTGGCGGCATTTGTACGTGAGGCTCGAGCATGGCGCGGACGGCGGATTCCGGCTGCGCACCGGCAAAACCGTCCACTGGCTGGCCATCCTTGAACAACACCACGGTCGGCAAGCTGCGGATGCCGAAGCGAGCGACGATGTCTTGTTCCAGATCGCAGTTGACCTTGGCCAGCAGCAACTCGCCCTGATAGCTCTCGGCGATGGTCTGCAGCATCGGCATCAGCACTTTGCAGGGCGCACACCATTCGGCCCAGAAATCCACCAGCACCGGTTTGTGGAAAGAGTTCTCGATCACCGACTGGTCGAAATCGGCAGTCGTGGCGTCGAAAATGTACGGCGTTTGCTGACTCATGGGGGATCTCGTAAAAGCGTGAATGGGGCAACTATACGGCTTGGTGGGGGGTGGCTGAAAGTGTGCGCAGTCTGACAGATGGCCTTCGCGGGCAAGCCTCGCTCCTACAGGTCCGCGTCGTTATTAAGAGCGGCACTAAACCTGTAGGAGCGAGGCTTGCCCGCGAAGCTTTTAAGCGCGCCGCGCGTGATACAGGCTCACATACCGAAACTCTTCAGGCTCGGCCAGATCCGGCAAGGTCATCGCTTCGAGCATTTCGATGCGTTGATACAGCGGATGACGAAAATCCCTAACCCGTGAATCCGCCACCAGCGCCTCTCGGCCGCGACTCAAAAACTCATCGAGCAGCGGCAGATTCTCCCGGTCGTACAGCACATCGGCCACCAGGATCAGATCAAAGCGATCCGCCTCGGCGAAAAAGTCCGTCGAGTAACTCAGCTCCACTTCATTGAGTTCGGCATTCGCCCGACAGGCGGCAATCGCCAGCGGATCCAGGTCACACGCCACCACTTCCAGCGCCCCGGCCTTCACCGCGGCAATCCCCGCGACGCCGGAACCGGCACCAAAATCCAGCACGCGTTTGCCTTTGACCCACTCGGGGAATTCAGCGAGGTAGCGGGCCATCGACAACCCGCTGGCCCAGCAGAAACTCCAGTACGGCGGTTCATGCAGAATCCGCCGGGTTTCTTCCGGGCTGAAGGCGCGGTCCATGTTGTCGCCGTCGATCAGCCAGAGTTTCAGGGCGGTATCGGGCAAGGCGACCGGGACAAGTTGTGCATCGCCCAGCAACTCCCCCAACGCCTGTTGCAGGTCGAGCGGTGCAATCATGGCGCTTTGACGAATTGCAGTTGACCCAGGGCCTGGGTCGTCGGCTGGGTGATGACTTGCGACGGCAGGTGCAGAATCAGCTGGCCGGACTGGCTGGCGCGGCCCCGCAGTTCCACGCGGGCACCGGCCGGAAACGAATCCGGGTTGAAGCGCAGGTGAAACGGCAATACCTGATTGGTGCCGATCAGGCTGGAGCTGGCGAGCAATTGTTGCGGGCGATCCTTGTCATCGATCACCAGCAGCGCCAATTCGACTTCGGCACCGGCCGGCACGCCTTGCAAGGTGCCGCTCAATTCACGCTGATAAGCGGGCAACGGACCGAGGTTGGCGGACTCGCGGGCTTTTTTCTGCGCCGCCTGTGGAGCGGGGCCGGGCGTTGGCGGCTGGGGCTTGGGTGCATCGCTGCTGCAGGCCACCAACAGGCTGAAAAGGCTGAGCAATACGAGCGGTCTGAGTGACATTTGCGGCTCCAGCAAGGTGAAATCCATGGATCATTCTCTATAGCCAGTCTGTATACCGCAAACCCTATGGCTTGTCTTGCCACCGGGATGCGCTACCATGGCCCTCCCTTTTTTTGTTGCCTGCCACCATGCACTGTCCCTTCTGCGGTGCCAACGACACCAAGGTCATCGACTCGCGTCTGGTCGCCGAGGGCGAACAGGTGCGCCGCCGGCGCGAATGCCTGGCCTGCGGCGAGCGTTTCACGACGTTCGAAACCGCTGAACTGGTGTTGCCGCGCCTGATCAAAACCGACGGCAGCCGCCAGCCGTTCGACGAAGAAAAACTCCGCGCCGGCATGCAGCGTGCGCTGGAGAAGCGCCCGGTGAGTGTCGAGCGCCTCGAATCGTCGCTGGTGCACATCAAACACAAGCTGCGCGCCACCGGCGAGCGCGAGGTCAAGTCCCTCGTGGTCGGTGAACTGGTGATGGCCGAGCTGCAAAAGCTCGATGAAGTCGCCTACATTCGTTTCGCCTCCGTGTATCGGCGCTTCCAGGACCTCAACGAGTTCCGCGAAGAGATCGATCGCCTGGCCCGTGAGCCGGTGAAAGAATGACCACCTCCACAGAGCTTGCCATCCTCGACGCCCATTACATGGCCCGCGCCCTGGAACTGGCGCGCAAAGGCCACTACACGACGCATCCCAACCCGCGTGTCGGCTGCGTGATCGTGAAGGACGGGCAGATTGTCGGCGAAGGCTGGCACGAGCGCACCGGCGAACCCCACGCCGAAGTCCACGCGCTGCGCGCTGCGGGCGACAAGGCCCGTGGTGCCACCGCTTACGTGACCCTCGAACCGTGCAGCCACCACGGCCGCACGCCGCCTTGCGCCGATGCGCTGGTGAATGCCGGCCTCGCACGCGTCGTCGCGGCGATGCAGGACCCGAACCCGTCGGTGGCCGGTCGTGGCATGCAGCGTCTGGCTCAGGCCGGCATTGCCATCGAAAGCGGTGTGCTGGAAGGTGAGGCACGCAAGCTCAATCAAGGCTTCCTCAAGCGCATGGAACACGGCTTGCCGTTCGTGCGGGTCAAGTTGGCCATGAGTCTCGACGGTCGTACGGCGATGGAAAGCGGCGAAAGCCAATGGATCACCGGCCCGGCCGCACGTTCGGCGGTTCAACGCCTGCGCGCCCAGGCCAGCGTGGTGCTGACTGGCGCCGACACAGTGCTGGCGGACAACGCCCGTTTGACCGTGCGCGCTGACGAGTTGGGGCTGGACGCCGAGCAAACCGCGTTGGCAATGAGTCGTCCGCCGCTGCGCGTTTTAATCGATGGCCGCCTGCGCGTGCCACTCGATGCGCCATTCTTCAAGGCCGGTCCGGCGCTGGTCGCCACCTGCATGGCGATTGAAGAACAATACGCCAACGGCCCGGAATGCCTGATCGTGGCCGGCGACGATGGCTTGGTTGACCTGCGCAAGTTGCTGGTTGAACTGGCCAATCGCGGCGTCAACGAAGTGCTGGTCGAGGCCGGTCCGCGTCTGGCCGGGGCCTTTGCCCAGCAAGGTCTGGTGGATGAATTCCAGATTTTCATCGCCGGCAAGTTCCTGGGCTCGTCAGCGCGCCCGTTGCTGGACTGGCCACTGGCGCAGATGAAAGACGCGCCCGAGCTCAAAATCACTGAAATCCGCGCGGTTGGCGATGACTGGCGAGTCATTGCCATTCCTGCGCCGACGGCGAGCGTATAATTCCGGGCCTGCGCCACGCGACGGCCCTGTTCTCGAGGAGGACTTCATGTTTACCGGCATCATCGAATCCATCGGCAGTATTCGTGCATTGACCCCAAAAGGCGGAGATGTGCGGGTCCATGTAGAAACCGGCAAGCTCGATCTGAGCGACGTCAAACTGGGCGACAGCATCGCGGTCAACGGCGTGTGCCTGACGGCCGTTGAGCTGCCAGGCAACGGCTTTGCCGCGGACGTCAGTCGCGAGACCCTCGACTGCACCGCCATGAACGACCTGAAAAGCGGCAGCCCGGTCAATCTGGAAAAAGCCCTGACCCCGACCACTCGCCTCGGCGGGCACCTGGTCAGCGGTCACGTCGATGGCGTGGGCGAAGTGGTTGCCCGCACCGAGAACGCACGTGCCGTGGAATTCCGCATCCGTGCACCGAAAGAACTGGCCAAGTACATCGCCCACAAAGGCTCGATCACCGTCGACGGCACCAGCCTGACCGTGAACGCGGTCGATGGCGCCGAGTTCCTGCTGACGATCATTCCGCACACCCTGAGCGAAACCATCATGGCGTCGTACCAGCCGGGTCGCCGGGTGAATCTGGAAGTGGACTTGCTGGCCCGTTACCTGGAGCGCCTGTTGCTGGGCGACAAGGCCGCAGAGCCAACCTCCAGTAACATTACCGAAAGCTTTCTGGCCGCCAACGGCTACCTCAAATCCTGACCCAAGGGGGTGCCTTGTGGCGCTCAATAGCATCGAAGAACTGGTTGAAGACATCCGCCAAGGCAAGATGGTCATCCTCATGGATGACGAAGACCGCGAGAACGAAGGCGACCTGATCATGGCCGCCGAGTGCTGCCAGGCCGAACACATCAATTTCATGGCCAAGCACGCCCGTGGCCTGATCTGCATGCCGATGAGCCGCGAGCGCTGCGAAACGCTGAAGCTGCCGTTGATGGCGCCACGCAACGGTTCCGGTTTCGGCACCAAGTTCACCGTGTCCATCGAAGCCGCCACCGGCGTGACCACCGGCATCTCCGCCGCCGACCGTGCGCGCACCGTGCAGGCCGCTGCCGCGAAAGACGCCAAGGCTGAAGACATCGTCAGCCCCGGCCACATCTTCCCGCTGATGGCCCAGGCCGGTGGCACCCTGGCTCGCGCCGGCCACACTGAAGCTGCCTGCGACCTCGCGCGCATGGCCGGTTTCGAGCCGAGCGGCGTGATCTGCGAAGTGATGAACGACGACGGCACCATGTCCCGTCGCGCCGAACTGGAAGCTTTCGCCGCCGAGCACAACATCAAGATCGGCACCATCGCCGACCTGATTCACTACCGGATGATCCACGAACGTACCGTTCAGCGGATTGCCGAGCAGCCGCTGGACAGCGAACTGGGCCAATTCAACCTGGTGACCTATCGTGATTCCGTGGAAGGCGACGTGCACATGGCACTGACCCTGGGCACCGTGTGCGCCGAAGAACCGACCCTGGTTCGCGTGCACAACATGGACCCGCTGCGCGACCTGTTGATGGTCAAGCAACCGGGCCGCTGGAGCCTGCGCGCCGCCATGGCCGCGGTTGCCGAGGCTGGCAGCGGCGTGGTGCTGTTGCTCGGTCACCCGCTCGATGGCGACGTGTTGCTGGCGCACATCCGCGAAACCGCCGATCACGCAGCCGTGAAAAAACCGACCACCTACAGCATCGTCGGTGCCGGTTCGCAGATCCTTCGGGACCTGGGCGTGCGCAAAATGCGCCTGATGTCTGCGCCAATGAAATTTAATGCGATATCCGGTTTCGATCTGGAAGTTGTAGAATACGTGCCCTCCGAATAATGACCGGTTGTTCCCGGCCCTGTATTCGCGGTTCAAATATCACTGAGGGACGCGTAGAAGACGCGTCCCGGCTCTTTAAGAGAACTAACGAATGACCCTGAAGACCATCGAAGGTACCTTCATCGCCCCTAAAGGCCGCTACGCTTTGGTAGTGGGCCGTTTCAACAGCTTCGTTGTTGAAAGCCTGGTCAGCGGTGCAGTTGATGCCCTGGTTCGCCATGGCGTGAGCGAAAGCGACATCACCATCATCCGCGCACCTGGCGCCTTCGAAATCCCGCTGGTTGCGCAGAAAGTCGCTCAGAAGGGCGAGTTCGCAGCCATCATCGCTCTGGGCGCGGTCATTCGTGGCGGTACTCCGCACTTCGAATACGTGGCGGGTGAATGCACCAAGGGCCTGGCCCAGGTGTCCATGGAGTTCGGCGTTCCGGTTGCCTTCGGCGTCCTGACCGTTGATTCCATCGAGCAAGCCATCGAACGTTCCGGCACCAAGGCCGGTAACAAAGGTGCCGAAGCTGCCCTGTCCGCTCTGGAAATGGTCAGCCTGCTGGCGCAGTTGGAGGCCAAGTGATTAGCGACGAAAGCGATCGTTTCAACCCGCGCGATCCAAAGCCTGCGGATGCCGGCAAGCCATCGAAAAGCGTCAAGCGTCGCGAAGCCCGTCAGCTCGCGACTCAGGCGCTGTACCAATGGCACATGGCCAGGCAATCGCTGAACGAGATCGAAGCGCAGTTCCGGGTCGATAACGATTTCAGCGATGTCGACGGCGCCTACTTCCGTGAAATCCTGCATGGGGTTCCCGCGCAGAAAGACCGTATCGACGCCGCACTGACACCTTGCCTGGACCTGACCATCGAAGAGCTGGATCCGGTTGAACTGGCGGTATTGCGCCTGTCCACCTGGGAACTGCTCGAGCGCGTCGACGTGCCTTACCGCGTTGTGATCAACGAAGGTATCGAACTGGCGAAAGTCTTCGGTTCCACCGACGGCCACAAGTTCGTCAACGGTGTACTCGACAAGCTGGCCCCGCGTCTGCGTGAAGCTGAAGTGAAGGCGTTCAAGCGCTGATCCGCGCTTGTAACTGCTATGGGCGAGTTTGAGCTGATCCGCAATTTCTTCGCCGCCGCGCCTTGTGCGCAGGGCGGCGAAGGCGTTGCCCTCGGGATCGGCGATGACTGCGCCTTGCTCGCTGTTCCCCCCGGGGAGCAGCTGGCGATTTCCACCGACACGCTCGTGGCCGGTGTGCATTTCGCAGACCCCTGCGACCCGTTTCTGCTCGGTCAGCGTTCGCTGGCCGTGGCCGTCAGCGATCTGGCGGCCATGGGCGCCACCCCCGTTGCCTTTACCCTTGCCCTGACCTTGCCGACGGTAACCGCCGATTGGCTGGACGCCTATGCCCGTGGTTTGAACCGCATGGCGCAGAACTGCGGCGTCGCGCTGGTGGGGGGCGACACTACCCGTGGGCCACTGAGCCTGACCATGACCGTGTTCGGGCGTGTGCCAAGTGGTTTGGCGTTGACCCGCAGCGGTGCGCAACCAGGCGACCTGCTGTGTGTCGGCGGTGAGCTGGGCAACGCCGCCGGTGCCTTGCCGCTGGTGCTCGGTCAGCGCACGGCTGAAGCCGCCATCGCCGATCCGCTGCTGGCGCATTACTGGTCGCCACAGCCGCAACTCGCGCTGGGCCAGGCGTTGCGCGGTAAAGCCACTTCGGCGCTGGACATCTCCGATGGCTTGCTCGCCGACTGCGGGCACATCGCGCTCGCGTCGAGGGTCGGCATTCAGGTTGAGCGGGACCGCTTGCCGCTGTCGAAGGCCTTAGTGGCCTTCCTCGGTCAATCGGGCGCCGAAAACGCCGCCCTGAGCGGTGGTGACGATTACGTACTGGCCTTCACCTTACCGCCCGTCGAGTTGCCGGGGTTGCTGGCAGATGGCTGGCCAATCCATGTGATCGGGCGCGTGGTCACGGGGCAGGGCGTTGTGCTGCTGGATGCCGCCGGACAAGACATCACCCCGCAAGCACGGGGCTATCAACATTTTCGGGAGACACCGTGACAGATCATCCCAAACAGGTTCCGGCGGAATTCGTACCGCCGTCGGTCTGGCGCAATCCCTGGCATTTCCTGGCGTTCGGCTTCGGCTCGGGCACCTTGCCAAAGGCACCGGGCACCTGGGGTTCGTTAGTTGCGCTACCCTTTATTCCGTTGTGGCAGATGCTGCCCGACTGGGGTTACTGGCTGATGCTGGGCATCACCATGCTGTTCGGCTTCTGGCTGTGCGGCAAAGTGGCCGACGATCTGCGGGTGCACGACCACGAAGGCATCGTCTGGGACGAAATGGTCGGGATGTGGATCACCCTGTGGCTGGTGCCGGAAGGCTGGTACTGGTTGCTCGCGGGTTTCCTGGTGTTCCGCTTCTTCGACATCCTCAAGCCGTGGCCGATTCACTGGATTGACCGGCATGTGCACGGTGGTGTCGGGATCATGCTCGACGACGTATTGGCCGGGGTGTTCGCGTGGTTGGCGATGCAGGGGCTGGTATGGATTTTCGCCTGAGTGGCGGAACAGGGAACTAGGATGGCTCGACGCTGGTTGGCTGTGATGGGTTTCGCACTGTTTGCTTCGCTCGCCCAGGCGGGGGAGGCAGTGACAACGCCATCGGTGATTCATCTGGCCAGCGAAGACTGGGAGGATTACACCGCCGCCGATGGCCATGGCCTGGGTTGGGACGTGTTGCGCGAAGTCTTCGAACCGGTCGGCGTCAAACTGGACATCAGGACCGAACCCTACATTCGCGCCATCGGCCTGGCGCAGCGTGGCGAAGTGGACGCCTGTGTCGGTGGTTATCGGGATGACGTCAGCGACTTGCTGTATCCGCGCTGGAATTACGACACCGATCACATTTACGCCCTGGGGCTGGCCAGCAATCCGGTGCCGACGCCGCAAACGCTGGGCAACTACCGGCTGGCCTGGGTCCGGGGTTACAGCTTCCAGGATTACCTGCCCAACGTACGTCGCTATAACGAGGTGATGCGGCGCACCGGCATTCTGTCGATGCTGACCCACAACCGTGCCGACTACTACATCGACGCGCTGACCGAGGTGGATTACGTGCTCCGCTGGACCAAGGATCCGTCCCAGTTCCGGCGCACGCACATCGCGGAATTGCCGCTGTACCTGTGCTTTGCCAATACGCCCAAGGCGCGGAAACTGATGGCGCTGTTCGACGAGCGAATGGACGTGCTGGTCAAAAACGGCCAGTTGAAACCGATTTTCGAACGCTGGAAACAGCCGTATCCGTTCGACCCGAATTGAACACAAGTTCCGCGGCACACCGCGAACTTTGTAGGAGCCGGCTTGCTGGCGATGGCGTCCATTCAGGCGATAAATATGCAGGCTGAACCTCCGCTATCGCCAGCAAGCCGGCTCCTACAGGTGTTGTTGCGCATTCGGTGATCAAACTTTTAGATCGTTATGCTCCATAATTCAGCCTAAGCGTCTGTAGGAACCTGCTGTTACAATGCCGCGTCTGCGAATCTCCAGTACTTATTGATCAGGAGCACACCGGTGCCTGTCGTTTTTGTCGCCGCTTCCAAGCTGCCAACGCCTTTTGCGCAATTCACCATGCATGGCTTTCTCGATGAAGAGAACGGGCGCGAGCACGTTGTACTGAGCCTCGGTGAGTTCGACGACGGTGCCCCGGTACTCGGCCGCTTGCACTCTGAATGCCTGACCGGCGATGCCTTGTTCAGCCAGCGCTGCGACTGCGGCTCGCAACTCGAGGCTGCCTTGCAGGCCATCGCCCGCGAAGGCCGTGGCGTGTTGCTGTATTTGCGTCAGGAAGGCCGTGGCATTGGCCTGCTGAACAAAATCCGCGCCTATGAATTGCAGGACGGCGGCGCCGACACCGTTGAAGCCAACGAGCGTCTGGGCTTCGCCGCCGACCAGCGCGACTACGCCATGTGCCTGCCGATGCTTGAGCACCTGGGGGTGAAATCCCTGCGCCTGATGACCAACAACCCGCGCAAGGTCAAAGCCTTGACCGACATGGGTATCGTCGTCGCCGAGCGCGTGCCGCTGCACACTGGCCACAATCCGCACAACAAACTCTACCTGGCCACCAAGGCCAGCAAGCTCGACCACATGATGGGCAACGAGCATCAGGGTGAGGTAGACCGGGCGTGACCCGCGGTCAAGTGCGGCGCCGACTGTCCGTCAGCTGGTGGCAATACCTGGCGCTGGCCCTGCTGCCGCTGTTCGTGATCAACGGCGTGTTTGGCCAGGGCGAGGCGATCCTGCCGGTGCTGGCGATGCCGCTGTTCATCGCCGGTGTGGCCTCGATGTTTGTCAGCCTGAAGTTTTTCGGTGGCTACAAACACGCACTGATCGCCACCCAGAAAGCCCTCGATACCCCTGAAGAGCCCGCCGCGTGGATTGTCCTGGCTGCCAAGCGCCGCACTGCGTTTCTGGCCGCCGGTTTACCGGCCTGGATCGGTGCGTTGGCCGTATTCGTCGGTCTTGAAGCGGTGCCGTTGGTGCTGTTGGCGCTGTCGACCACGGTGCTGTTCTACCTCTACCGTATCCCGCGTCAACTCGGCTGATGCGCCGCATCGGGCTGGCGGTTTTGCTGCTGGTCGTCAGCGCTTCGGCTATTGCGGTCGAGCGCGTCGTCAGCCTTGCGCCGTCTCTCTCTGAAATCGTCGTTGAGCTGGGTTCGGCTGATCTTCTGGTCGGCGTACTGGATGCCGGCGATCGTCCCGCTGAACTCAAAGACCTGCCTTCCGTTGGCCGCTACGGCCAGTTGGACATGGAGCAGTTGCTCAGCCTCAAACCCGATTTGTTGCTGCTCTGGCCCGGCAGCGTCGGCTCGGCCCAGCGTGAACAACTCAAGCACCTGAACATCCCCACGTACGTCGCCGACCCCCACACTCTTGACCAACTGACCGCGCAAATCGAGGCGATTGCCACGCAGCTTGGCCGGCCCGAGCGAGGGGCGACATTGGCCAGCGAACTGCGTCAGCGCCTCGATGCACTGCGCCAGCGCTATCGACGGGATGAACCGCTGCGGGTGTTTTATCAGGTCTGGGATCGTCCGCTGTACACCGTCGGTGGCGGGCAGATCATCAGTGATGCGCTGGACGTGTGCGGCGCGCGCAATGTGTTTGCCGACCTGACATTGCCAGCGCCGCAGGTCAGCGTGGAGGCGGTGTTGCAGCGCAATCCCGAGGTGATTCTGGCCAGTGATCAGGCGCAGCTGGAGGCGTGGAAGGCCTGGCCGCAAGTGGCGGCGGTGGCGCAGGGGCGATTGCGGTTGGTGACGGATAAAGGGCTGGAGCGGCCGAGTGGGCAGATGATTGAGGCAACGGCCAAGCTCTGCCAATTGATAGCGCCCGATCGTTAAACCGCGGCGCCACCTTCGCGGGCAAGCCTCGCTCCTACAGAGGATCACGGTGCTTTGTAGGAGCGAGGCTTGCCCGCGAAGAGGCCCACCTGAACACCGCGAATGTCGGATCAGATCTCCGGCGTCCAGGTCACCCCAAACATCCACACCCGACCTTCCTCGCGATACCCATACTGACTGCCGTCATGGCTGTACAACGCCCGGCTGTAACCCTTGTCCAGCAGGTTATCGACCTTCAGCTCAAGCTTGATCTCACGATTCAGCTCCCAACTGCTGCGCAACCCCAGCAGCGCATACCCGCCTAACGGCTGTCGATTGTCCTCATCGTCAAAGCTGCTGCTCACCGCTTGCCAACTGGCGCCGAGACCCAGTCGATCAAACTGTCGATCCAGATCCAGGCTCAAGGTCCGCCGTGCACGACGCGCCAGGGTGTGCCCACTGTCGCGATCCCGCGGGTCGATGAACGCCACGCCAAGGTTGCTCTGCCAACCGAACAGCTCCTGCTTCAACGCCGCTTCAAACCCGTTGATCCGTGCCGAGGCGACGTTCTGTGGGCGGTTGTTGCTGCCGAAGATAATCGCGTCCTTGAGATCGGTGCGATACAGCGAGGCTTCGAGGCGGCTGTTTTCGGTTAGTTGACTGCGCCATTGCAGCTCGTAGCTTTTCGAGGTTTCAGGCTTCAGGTCCGGATTGCTGAAATCCGGGTAATACAAGTCATTGAACGTTGGTGCGCGAAAGCCTTCGCTGTAGGTCAGCAGCACATCGTTATCCGGGTTCAACGGCAGGGTGAAGGTGCCGCTCCAGCTGTTCTGGCTGCCGAACTGCTGGTTCTGGTCGCGGCGCAGGCCCAGTTCCGTGGAAAAGCTGTCGGCCTGATAGCGATGCTGGATAAATGCCGCGCGGTTCCAGCGGCTGTCCTCGTCGAATGCGGTGCTGCTGTTGATGCGGTCTTCGTACCAATCGCCGCCGAGGATCAGGCTGTTGCGCGCATCAAGCGTCAGGTCGTTCTGCCAGTTCACCGAGTCTCGGTAGGTGTTGAACACGCTGCGTTCATCGTTGAGCTTGTCGAAGGTCTGCTCGCGGTTTTCGCTGTGGCCGAACTCAACGCGGGTTTTCCACCGGTCGTTGATGCGCGCATCGAGGTAACTGCTGAGGCTGCTCACCGTGAATTCGTTGTAAGGCTGCTGCTGGACCGATTCGAAGGTGGTGGCATCGAAGCGGCCGAACGGGTTGTCGAACGCGCTTTTGCCACGGTTATCCAGCAGGTTGGCGCCGATTTCGAGGTCATCGGTGAGGGCGTGACTCAGGCTCAGGCTCACCGACTTGTTGCGATACTCATCGTGATCACCATCGCTGGGGTACGACGCGTGGGTGCGATTGATCCCGGCGGTCTCATCGAGACTGGCGCCCAGGTTGAAGCGGGTTTGCTCATCGCCACCGGACACGCCAAGGCTGCGCTCCCACGTCTGGTTACTGCCAAAACCCATGTGCAGGCGCGGTTGCAGGCCTTGTTCGGCGCCACGACGGGTGAAAATCTGGATCACCCCACCAATCGCATCGCTGCCATAAATCACCGAGCGGGAGCCGCGCAGCACTTCCACGCGCTCGACTTGCTCGATGTTGATGTGTTGCAGGTTGCTGTCGCCGGAAGTCGAGTTGCCGATGCGTTGACCGTCCACCAGCACCAGGCTCTGAGCGGATTTGGTGCCGCGAATGTAAACCCCCGGCAAGCTGCCGCGCCCACCGGTTTGCCCGACTTGCACGCCCGGCACGCGACGCAGCAGGTCGGTGATGCTGCCCGGTTGCAGGCGGTCGATGTCGTCGCGGGTGAACACGGTGTTGGCGGCGCTGCTGTCGTTGCGCGCTTCGACCTGGCGGTTGGCGCTGATCAGCACGTCGGGCAGTTTCAGGGCTTGATCGCGTTCGAAGGTGTCGGCCAGGAGCGGGCCGGACGGCAGAAGGGTCAGCGTCAGGGCGAGGCGGGAGAAATTCATCGGTAATCCGTAGCAAACACGGGACTTGTAGGAGCGAGGCTTGCCCGCGAAGAGGTCATAACATTCAACATTTATGTTGACCGTTAGATCGTCTTCGCGGGCAAGCCTCGCTCCTACAGGGGGAGGGGTTACTGAGCTAGCAGTTGCAGGCGTTCGCGGATCGAGGCTTCGATCCCGGCCTCGTCCAGCCCGCACTCGGCCAGCATTTGCGCGGGCTTGGCGTGTTCGACGTAAAGGTCCGGCAAGCCCAGGTGCAGCACCGACTTGAGGATGTTCTCGCGGGCGAGGAATTCGCTGACCGCGCCACCGGCACCGCCCATGATCGCGTTCTCTTCGATGGTCACCAGCAACTCGTGGCTGCCGGCGATTTCGCGAACCAGCTCTTCATCCAGCGGTTTGACGAAACGCATGTCGACCACGGTGGCATCCAGCGTCTGGGCGACTTTCAGCGCCTCGGCCAGTTGCACGCCGAACACCAGCAGGGCGACTTTGCTGCCCTGACGGCGAACCACGCCTTTGCCGATTTCGATTGGTTGCAGGTCTTTCTCGATCGTTGCGTTCGGGCCGTTGCCGCGCGGGTAACGCACCGCCGCCGGGCCGTTGTACAGATGGCCCGTGGTGAGCATTTTGCGCAGTTCGTTTTCGTCGCTCGGGGTCATCACCAGCATGCCGGGGATGCAACGCAGGAACGACAGGTCGAAACTGCCGGCGTGCGTCGGGCCGTCTTCGCCGACCAGACCGGCGCGGTCGATGGCGAACAGGACGTCGAGGTTTTGCACCGCCACATCGTGAACAAGCTGATCGTAGCCGCGTTGCAGGAACGTCGAGTAGATCGCCACCACCGGTTTCGCGCCTTCACAGGCCATGCCCGCCGCGAAGGTGACGGCGTGCTGTTCGGCAATCGCCACGTCGAAATAGCGCAGCGGGAAACGCTCGCTGAAGGCCACCAGGTCGGAGCCTTCTTTCATCGCCGGGGTGATGCCCACCAAGCGTGGGTCGGCCGCGGCCATGTCGCACAGCCATTCGCCGAACACGCCGGAATACTTCGGACCGCTGGCTTTTTTCGGCGCAGCGGCCGGAGCGTCCAGCGGTTCGAGTTTTGTGATGGCGTGGTAACCGATCGGGTCGACTTCCGCCGGGGCGAAGCCTTTGCCTTTCTTGGTGACAATGTGCAGGAACTGCGGGCCTTTGAGATCGCGCATGTTACGCAGAGTGGCGATCAGGGTCGGCAGGTCGTGGCCATCGATCGGGCCGATGTAGTTCCAGCCCAGCTCTTCGAACAGCGTGCCGGGAACCAGCATGCCTTTGGCGTATTCTTCGGTGCGACGGGCGATTTCCCAGGCGCCGGGCAGGCGCGACAGGACCTTTTTGCTGCCTTCACGCATGCTCGCGTAGGTGCGGCTGGAAAGGATTTTCGCCAGGTAATTCGACAAGCCGCCGACGTTGCGCGAGATCGACATGTCGTTGTCGTTGAGGATCACCAGCATGTTGGCGTCCACTTCCGGCGCGTGGTTCAGCGCTTCGAACGCCATGCCGGCGGTCAACGCGCCGTCGCCGATCACGGCAATCGCCTTGCGATCACTGTTTTGCAGGCGGGCGGCAATGGCCATGCCCAGCGCTGCGCTGATCGACGTGCTGGAGTGGCCGACGCCAAAGGTGTCGTACTCGCTCTCGGAGCGGCGCGGGAAGGCGGCGACGCCATCCTTCTGGCGCAGGGTGCCCATGCGCTCGCGACGGCCGGTGAGGATCTTGTGCGGATAGGCCTGATGACCCACGTCCCACACCAGTCGGTCGTCCGGGGTGTCGAAGACGTAATGCAACGCGATGGTCAGCTCGATGACGCCCAGGCCGGCACCGAAATGCCCGCCGGTCTGACCGACCGTGTAGAGCAATTCCAGGCGCAACTCATCGGCCAGGGTTTCCAGCTCGGCTTCGCCTAACCGGCGCAGGCCGTCCGGCGTGTTGGCACGGTCGAGCAGGGGCGTGGTCGGGCGCTTGCGGGGAATCTCATGAAACGTCGTGGGCATCAGGCGAATCGTTATAGGTATAGAAGAGGCGGCAGTTTACCTGATGCATCGGCCCCTGCCCACGCGTTGCTCTTTTTTGGCGGATACGCTGTCAGCTGCGCCGTTCGACGATATACCGGGCCAAATCGCGCAATGGCTCGGCGGCCGCGTCAAACGGTCGCAGCGCGTGCAGGGCCTGATCGCGCAGTTCCAGCGCGTAGGCTTTGGCCGCATCGAGGCCGAGCAGGGCCGGGTAGGTCGGTTTGTCGCGCGCGATGTCGGCGCCCTGGCGTTTGCCGAGGGTTTCGGTATCGCTTTCGACGTCGAGAATGTCGTCCTGCACCTGGAAGGCCAGGCCGATGGCCTGTGCATAAGTCTGCAAGGACTTCAGTTCGTCTTTCTCGGCCCGGCCGCTGGCGAGGGCGCCGAGTTTGACGCTGGCCTCAATCAGCGCGCCGGTCTTGTGCCGGTGCATGTATTCGAGGGCTTTCTGATCGAGCTTCAAGCCGACCGAACCGAGGTCGATGGCTTGACCGCCGACCATGCCGGCCGGCCCTGCTGCCAATGCCAATGCGCTGACCATTTGCAGGCGGATCTCAGCGTCGGACGTGCTCAGGCGCGGGTCGAGCAGGGCGCTGAAGGCCAGGCTCTGCAAACCGTCACCGGCGAGAATCGCGCAGGCTTCATCGAATTTTTTGTGGGTGGTCGGCTGGCCGCGACGCAGATCGTCGTCGTCCATCGCCGGCAAATCGTCGTGCACCAGCGAATAAGCGTGGATCAGCTCCACCGCGCAGGCAGCGCCGTTGGCTTGCTCGGGCTTGCCGCCCAGCGCTTCGCACGCTGCGTAGGCCAGCAGCGGACGCACGCGTTTACCGCCGTTCATCACGCTGTAGCGCATGGCTTCGTAGAGCCGCGCGAGTTCCGGGCTTGGTGCGTTGAACAGGGTTTCCAGTGCCGCGTTGACGCGGGCCTGGCTCGTCGCCGAATACGCTGCAATCATTCTGGTTGATCCGCGTCGAAGGGTTCCTCGGCGAGCTCGCCATCACGTTCGAGCAGCACTTGAACCTTCTGCTCGGCCTGGGCCAGCGCTGCCTGGCAATCACGGGTCAGACCGATGCCTTGCTCGAAAGCCGTCAGCGAGTCTTCCAGCGACAGTTCGCCGTTCTCCAGTCGCTCTACCAGCGTTTGCAGGTCGGCGAGGGATTGTTCGAAATCCAGTGCAGCTTTTTTGCGGGCCATGGCGGCGATTTCCGGTTGACGTTAAACCGGCGCGACACTAGCAGACATGGGGGTTATGGGCAAATGAGGGCATTGTCTGGTGCGCGGTTGGTTGGTTGGTTGGGGGTATATCCGTTTTTGCGGTAACGGCTTCTATTGGTTCCGCCCTTACGGCGGGTCACTTGGAAGAGCCCCAAGTAACCAAGGGCTTTTGCCCCTTTCGTTCGGTGCCTCGCTGTGGCTCGGCATACCCTCGCTCCGGTCCTGCTCCGTGGGCCCGCCGCGATCGGCCATCCATGGCCGTGCGCGGCTAACCCGGCATCCATGCCGGGTTGCCCACTGCGCAGAACCTCCACTCGGCCTCTCGAGGGGGCGTGTACCTCAAGATCAAAAGCGGAAGGCGAGCTAACGCTCGGCCTGATGAGTGGTGAGAATCAAAAGCGTACGCGCCCCCTGTAGGAGCCGGCTTGCTGGCGATGGCGGTGGGTCATCCAACATATTTATTGGCTGGACGGACGCTATCGCCAGCAAGCCGGCTCCTACAGTTGATCGTATTTATCCAAACGCATGTGCATTTCCCTTGTAGGAGCCAGCTTGCTGGCGATAGCGGTAGGGCAGGACGCCATCGCCAGCAAGCCGGCTCCTACAGGGGGATGCGTACGAACAAAGAGCCAGGTCGGCTGGCAGGCCGCCTCGTTTTTGCCTTGGCTTTTGATCTTGATCTGCCCCGTCGGAAGGCCGAGTGGAGGTTCTGCGCAGTGGGCAACCCGGCATGGATGCCGGGTTAGCCGCCCCCGGCCATGGATGGCCGATGGCGGCGGGCCCACGGAGCAGGACCGGAGCGAGGGTATGCCGAGCCTTGGCGAGGCACCGTACGTCAGGGGCGCAGGCGCTTGGTTACTTGGCGCTTTTCCAAGTAACCCGCCGTAAGGGCGGAACCAATAGCCGCCGCTACCCCAGTAATGGATATGTACACCATCAAAAAACTTACCGCCTGACACACAGCCTTCGCGAGCAAGCCCGCTCCCACAAAGGTACCGGGTACATCCGCAGGACTGCTTTCTCAGGTAACAGCACTACTGCAATGACGAGGATTATTCAGCCCACATCCAACAATCATCGTGATCCCCCCCGCAATTCAAGATGTATCCGATTGTTAAAAACCCGCCAAATGGCTAACCTTCGCGCCTTCTACGACCCAATAGTCACGGGTCTTTCTGACGAAACGCAGTATTTGGATCTGTAACGCGCCGAGGATCAGGCGCAAGGTTTCGTTATGCATGGCAGGAGGCATCACATGCGTTCATTTCTTCTATTGCTGATGGGGTGGGTCTGCGCGACCGCAGCCTGTGCCGAACCGACAGCCGAGCTGTCGGAACCGGTGGGCGGCTGGCGCTACAACGGCCTGCTCGATCGCAGCGAAAACCCGCAAGTCGCCTACCCAACGCCGCCCATCGACCGGGGCGTACAGCGCAATCGCACGATGATCGAAGGCCAGCTCAAGGCCATCGGCACTCAACGCGGGCCGCACACGCTGGCGGTCAACGGCAATCCTCTGAACCTGTACACCGACGACCAGGGGCGTTTCGCCCGGCCCTACGCGTTTGGCGCAGGCTCCAACAGCGTCGAAGTGCGCAGCGTCGAAGGCCAGTCCCTCAAGCGCGTCCAATTCTATGAAGCCAACAACCTGCGTACCCCGGCGCGGATTCGCGTGGTGCTGGGTTGGGACGATCCGAAAGCCGAGCTCGACCTGCACATCATTACCCCCGACGGCCAACATGCGTTCTGGGCTCGCCCGGCGATGAGCAACGGCGGCGGCCTCGACCCGGACGGCGTCGACGGCCCCGGCCCGGAAATGTTCACCATGACCGCGCCGCTGCATGGCACCTATCTGGTTTACGTGAACTATTGGGGCAACTTCGGCAGCGGCGGCTATAACTTCGATGAGACCAGCAACCAGAACGAGGTGATCACCTCGCAGATCAACCTGGTGCTGAACGAAAACACCGTCGACGAAAAACGCGAGACCTTCATCGTGCCCCTGCGCGCGATCGGTGACCTGCTGCTGGTCAAGACTTTCAACTATTAAGCATCCCGCACCACGGATGAACTGGGCGTTGTGAACATGAGCGATAACACTGTTACCCCGGCTGCTGACGCACCTGCTGCCAAACCTTCCCGGCGCTGGCCGTTGCTGTTGGGCGGGCTGATCCTGGTGGCTGGCGTGGCGGCCGGACTTGGCTGGTTCATGCACAAACCCAAGGCGCCGGCGGCGCAATTGGCCAGTGACAAACTGGGCATGAGCCGCCCGGACGGTCTGCTTGAAACCCGCTCCTTGAGCCAATTGCCCAAGGACTTGCTGGCGGTGCCGTTCCTCAAGGAAACCCTGACCGAAGATTTCGTCTTCTATTACGAAGCCCATGCCGATCGCCTCGGCTTGATCGGCAGTCTGCGGCGGATCATCTACGAACATGACCTGAAGCTGCAGGACAGCCTGATCGAGCAGCTTTTCGATCAACCGGCGGATGTCGCGTTGTGGCGCGGGGCGGATGGTCGCCTGAAAGACTTTTTGTTGGTGATGGATCGCGGTGGTCTGGCCAAGGTGCTGGAGCCGCTGGCCAAAGTGGCGATGGATGATTCGCAGCTGACGCAACTCGGTGACATCAAGGTCGCCGGCGATACGGTGCCGCTGTATCAGCTCACCTACAACAACAGCAAGGCGCTGCTGTTTGCCTCTCATGGCGACAAGCTGGTGGTGCTGTCCAATCCTTCGAAACTGTACGACAACAGTAATGGCCCGATCGATGAGCCTGGGATGGTTTCGACTCAATCGCTGGAAGCATTGCTCGGCGGTCAGAAACTCTTCCCCGAAGCCTTCGGCCTGCCGCTGCGCGCGCCGGAAGTGAAACAACGCCTGTCGGTCAATTCCAGCGTACTGGCCATGGGTTACCAGCGGTTCATCCCGAACTTCGCCGGCCTGCGTTTCGACATGGACGACAAGGGCTGGCACAGCTTCCTCGCCATGGACGAACTGGAAAACCAGCCGGACTTCGATTTCAAACCGATCTGGCAAGCCATGCCGATGGGCGCCAGTGCTTGCGTGGCCTTGCCGCTCGCCGCCGAACAACAGAAGCCGTTGCTGGTGAAACTCGGTGCCGAAGAAACCGTGGCCCAGGCACTGACCGAACACATGGCCGGTGCCGCCGGCCTGTGCTGGTACGCCGATTCGCGGCTGTACACGCCGCTGCTGGTGGCCAGTCTGAATGACGACGACAGCGCCAAACTCGACGGTGACCTGGGCAATTTGTTCAGCTCGATGGTCGGCGCCTACGAAGGCAACGTCGAAGAACACGCGTTCCCGGTGGTCGAGAAGCAGGAAGGTGAAAACCACCAGTGGCAGCGTCAGGTCAGTTCCAATTTCGGTCCTTACAAAGCCAAGGACGCCGAGAACCCGGACGCAATCACCGGCAAGGCGTTCATGCGCGTGAGCCTGGCGCGCCACGGTTCGACGCTGCTGTTCTCCCTCGACGACAAACTCGTGGACAAAGCCCTCGGCACCCTCGACAAACGCTTCCCGCCGATGGCCGATGTGGTGCCGAAAGACTTGCTGATGCCGGTCTACTTCGGCCCGGATTCCATGGCGCAGCTGATGCAACAGGAAACCCTCGACAGCCTGCCGCAGGACATGGAACCGGTGTTCTACAACGCCGCGCAAACCTACCTGATCCCGAAACTGCGCAAGCTCGGCGGCTACGGCAAATACGCGCTGACGTTGCCGGAAGGCAGCGAGCCCGACGGCCATTGGCAATGGCTGCCGTTGGAATGGAAAGCGCTGTGACCGCACTTATCCGAGGCCTCGGCCTGCTGGCGATGTTGCTGGGCAGTCGGGTATTTGCCAGTGACGCCGCGCCGCTCGACGTGCAGCAATCCCAGGTGTTCCGCGCCTGGTTCGTGCGCATCGCCCAAGAGCAACTGACCCAGGGCCCGAGCCCGCGCTGGTATCAGCAGGACTGCGCGGGGCTGGTGCGTTTTGCCGCCAACGAAGCGCTGAAAGTCCATGACGACAAATGGCTGCGCAGCAATGGCCTGTCCAACCGCTACCTGCCGCCGGAGCTGCAACTGAGCGAGGCGCAACGCGGTCTCGCCCAGCAATGGCAGCAGGGCGGCGGCAAGGTCGGGCCGTACGTCAACGCGATCAAACTGATTCAGTTCAACAGCCATCTGGTTGGCCGCGACCTGGCCCAAGCCCGGCCCGGCGACCTGATGTTTTTCGATCAGGGCGACGACCAGCACCTGATGATCTGGATGGGCCGCTACATCGCCTATCACACCGGCACCACAACCCTCACTGACAACGGCATGCGTTCCGCGAGCCTGCAGCAACTCATGACATGGAAGGACACCCGATGGATACCCGACGCAGCCAACCCCAACTTCATCGGCGTCTATCGACTGAACTTTCTCTCCCAATGACCGGTGCCCGCATGCTGCGTTTTCTGTCTCTACTGTTGGTATTGGTCCTGCCTTTTTCGGCAGTGAATGCCGAAGACACCGTCGAACCGAGCGGCTACACGCCGGTGGCCGGTGAAAGCTTTTTCCTGCTGGCGGACAGCAGTTTTGCCAGCGACGAACAGGCGATGGTGCGCCTCGAAGCACCGGGCCGTGACTATCGTCGTTTCCGCATGGAGCCTTACGGCGGCGCGGACATTCGTGTGTACCGCATCGACAAACCGCTGGATTTCCTCAAGCGCCAGAAGAACCTGCACCGCGTGGTCAGCGACGGTCAGTTCAAGGGTGAAGGCCTGTCGAACACCCTCGCGTACCTGTGGGACAACTGGTACCGCAAATCCCGTCGCGTGATGCAGCGGGCGTTTTCCTACGAGTCGCGTAAACAAGTCACCGAGGAAGTGCCGGAACTGAAGATGGGCACTGCCATCGCCGCGCCAACGCCTTACGACGCGCAGCCGCAATTCGCACTGATCCCGGGCCTGCCGGTGGTCAGCCAGTTCCGTTATCCACTGTGGCAAGCCAAACCGATCCAGCCGCCCGAGGGCGTGAACCTCGCCGGTTCGTCCAGCGAGTTCGTCACTGTCGCGCCGGGCAACGTGTACATCCCGTTGGGCAACCTGAAGCCGGGGCTGTATCTGGTGGAAGCGCTGATCGGCAAGTACCGCGCGACCACCATGGTTTTCGTTTCCAACACCGTGGCCGTGAGCAAGATTGCCGGTGATGAACTGCTGGTCTGGGCCGCACGTAAACACGAAGGCAGTTCGGTGCCGAAGGTTAATGTGTTGTGGACCGATGGCCTCGGCGTGATGAGCAGTGGCGCCACCGATGCCGATGGTTTGCTGCGCCTGAAACACGTCAGCCCGGAGCGTTCTTTCGTGATCGGCGAGGACGAAGAGGGCGGGGTGTTTGTCTCCGAGAACTTCTATTACGACAGCGAAATCTACGACACCAAACTCTATGCGTTTACGGACCGGCCGCTGTATCGGCCGGGAGATTGGGTATCGCTGAAAATCGTCGGTCGCGAGTTCAAGAACGCCCGTGACTCGGTGTTGCCGACGGCGGCGGATGTGAATGTCACGGTGCTAGATGCCACCGGCACCGCGCTGCAAACGCTGGCGTTGAAACTCGATTCCAAGGCCGGCACACAAGGTCGTTTCCAGCTGCCGGACAACGCGGTGGCGGGTGGTTATGAACTGCGTTTCAGCTACAAGGATCAGGCCTACAGCAGCGCCTTCCGCGTGGCTGAATACATCAAGCCGCACTTCGAGATTTCGCTGAACCTGGCCAAGCAGGATTACCGCACCGGCGAACCGGTGAAAGGCAGCCTGGTGCTGTTGTACCCGGACGGCAAACCCGTCGCGAATGCCAAGTTGAGCCTGAGCCTGCGCGCCCAGCAACTGTCGATGGTCGATAACGAGCTGCAATACCTCGGGCAATTCCCGGTGGAGCTGACCAGCACCGAACTGACCACCGATTCCAAAGGCAACGCGACCCTCGACCTGCCTGCCGCCGAGAAACCGAGCCGTTACATGCTCACCGTTTTCGCCAGCGATGGCGCGGCGTATCGGGTCAAGACCACCAAGGAAATCCTCATCGACCGTGGCGCCGCGAGTTTCCGCTTGAACGCGCCGCAGCGCTTCAGTGCGGTGGGCGACAAGGTTGCGTTCAGCTACCTGAATGAAGGCGGCAGCGAGCAGAGCAAGGCGGTCACGCCGAGCGGCTACAGCTGGGTGCGTCTGGAAGATCAGACCACGGGCGAAGGCAAACTGGCGGCAAGCGATAAAGGCTTCACATTGGCCTTCGAACGTCCGGGGACTTACAACCTGACGTTGAAGGATGACCATGGTCGCGTGGTCGGTGCCACGGGGCATTCGGTCACTGGCGATGGCGTCAAAGCCGTGCCCGGCACCGTGGAAATCGTCCTCGATAAACCCGAGTACAAGGCGGGCGACGAAGCCCTCGCGCTGATCACTTTTCCCGAGCCTGTCAGCGATGCCTTGCTGTCGCTGGAACGCGACAAGGTCGAGGCCACCGCGCTGATGTCGAAGGGCGGCGACTGGCTGAAAATGGAAAAACTCAGCGACACCCAATACCGCGCGCGCATTCCGGTGAAGGATAACTTTGCGCCGAACCTGACGTTCTCGGTGTTGTACACCAAGGGCGGCCAGTACAGCTTCCAGAACGCTGGCATCAAGGTGGTCGCGCCGCAAATCGACGTCGCCATCGTCACCGATAAAGAGGTGTATCAGCCGGGCGATACGGTGTCCGTGGACCTGACAACGCAGTTCGCCGGCAAGCCGATTCCGGCGCACCTGACGGTCAGCGTCGTCGACGAAATGGTCTACGCGCTGCAACCGGAAGTCGCGCCAACCATCGACCAGTTCTTCTATCACCCGCGCCGCAACAACGTGCGCACCAGCGCCAGTCTGTCATTCATCAGCTATGACGTCGCGTTGCCGGGCAGCCCCGGTGCGCCGGGCAAAGCCAACCGCAGCGAACGTGGTGTGAAAGTGCTGGAGCGGCCGCGACGTGAAGATGTCGACACCGCCGCGTGGCAGCCGGAATTGATTACCGACGCCAGCGGTAAAACCCGCTTCACCTTCAAGATGCCGGACTCGCTGACCCGCTGGCGCATCACTGCGCGCGCCATCGCCGATGACGGTCAGGTCGGGCAGAAAAAGCAATTCCTGCGCTCGGAAAAACCGCTGTACCTGAAGTGGAGCGGCCCGACCAAGTTCCGCAGTGGCGACAAACCGGACCTCGGCGTGTTCGCCTTCAGTCAGGCGGAAAAACCGGTCAAGGCTGAGCTGGTGATTCATTACGCAGGTGCCGAACAGCGCGTGCCCGTGACGCTGAACAACGGCATCAACTACATCGCGCTGCCGGCGTTCGACTTGTCCAGTGGCGAGTGGACCGCCGAGCTGGTGCAGGACGGCAAAACCGCTGACGCCCTGGCCGTGCGTCTGACCGCGACCGGCGAAGGTTGGCTCGTTACGCAGAGTCAAAGCCTGGACGTGGCCAGCGGTGATACGCCGCTGACCTTGCCGGCAGATGCGACGGACATTCGCCTGCGTCTGGATGACAGTCCGCAAGCGCTGTTCCGTTCGGCACTGGATGATTTGCTCAGCTATCCGTATGGCGGCGTCGAGCAGACGGCCAGTCGTTTGTTGCCGTTGAGCATTGCGTACCCGACTTTGTCGTCGAACCCACAGATCCGCGATCGCTTGCGCCTGATCATGCAGAACAGCCGTCTGCGTCTGGTGCAAATGGCCGGGCCGTCGGCGAGTTTCACCTGGTGGGGCATGGACGGTGAGCCGGACGCGTTCCTCACTGCGTACGCCTATTACGCCGACTGGCACGCCAGCAAAGCACTGGAACTGAGCCTGCCGCCGGAGCATTGGCAGCGGGTGCTGGAGGTCTATTCGAAACAGGCGAAAAATACGCCGCTGTTGCAGCGTGCGTTGATCCTGTCGTTCGCCAAACAGATGCAATTGCCGGTCAACACCTTGCTCAGTGGTTTGATGGATGATCTGGCGAAAGCGGGTGAGGGCAATGCAGCGACGCTGATGGAGGATGGCGAAGACAGCATTGTCATGAGCGATCCGGATTCGGCGTTGGGTCTGGCGGCGGCGCGTGCGTTGACCGCTTCTTTGGCGAAGCAGTCGAAGGTCACTTTGCCGGATGCTTTCAATCGGCAACTGGCGGATGCGCAACAGCGTCTGGCCGTCAGTTCGCAGCCGTTTGCCGAAGCCTTGAACCTGTCGCTGCAAAGCTTCGATCAGGCTCATGCGCAAGCGTTGTTGCAACGTTTGTTGCCACAGCAATCGACCCTGGAGCGCGCATTGGCGCTGACCTGGTTGCAACGCAGCATCGAGCAGGCCTCGCCCACCATCGCACTGGCACCGGGTGAAGGCTGGAAGAAAAACTACGGTGATACCGGTGAGATGTATTGGACGTGGCAGGGTGCTTCGTCGGTGCCGGCAGTGTTGTCGCTGAGCGGGACGCAAGAGCGTCCGTTGCGTGCTGTGTTGAGTTTCCAGACGAAACAACCGCCGGTTGATCCGATGGCTGTGACCATCACGCGTCGCTTGTCGCGTCTGGTGCCGGGTGACGAAGCCTTCACCTTCAAACTGGAAGCGGTGGGCACCAAACCGTTGTCCAGCGACAGCCTGTATCTGGACGAAGTGATCATCACCAGCAAAGCCGCGAAACCGCTGCGCTACGGCATGATCGAAGTGCCGCTTCCGCCGGGCGCGGATGTCGAGCGCACCACGTGGGGCATCAAGTTGATGGGCAAGGCGGGCACCGAACCGACGGCGCTGGAGAAGGCGCGCTTTGAGCCGGGCCAGATGGCTTACGCAATTCCGGTAGATGCCTTGAGCGGCGAATTGCGTTTGCGTCACTTGGTGCGCTTCTCGCAGAAAGGCCAGTTCAACCTGCCGCCAGTGCGCTTCACTCAGGTCTACGCGCCGCAGCATCAGGCTCAGGAACAGAAACCGGCGCTTGGCCAGGTCACGGTCAACTGACATGACCCGGCGTTTGCTTTGGTGGCTGCTGTGTTTGATCCCTGCGCTGGCGACGGCGCAGGACGAGCCGCTGCGTCTGGGCTTCAAGGGTGAATTGCTGTCGCTGAGCCGGACTCAGGTGATTGCTCGCGAGCCGTTGCCTTCGGATTTGCAAACGCCATTGGGCAGTCTGTGGAAGTTATTTGTGTACGGCTGGCTGGTGGAAACCGGCGCCCGTGAGCCAGCGTATGAGTGTCGCGGGCAGTCGAAAGAAGAAGTCTATTGCTGCACCGCAGGCGGCAAGATCGAGCGTGATCAGGCGCTGGTGAAGTCGTGTGGCTTGTACTTTGAGCCTACGCGGCTGGGCATTGCTGGCGCTGATTGGCGCACATATTGGCAGGCACGGCAGGCGCCGGAGTGGTTGCTGGACTTGCCTTCATTGCAGCCATCCACGCGAGTGTCGGTGGCTGAATTGCTTAAAGTGCTGGCCGTGATGCCCGCGCAGGATCAGGCACGGCGAGTGTTGCTGGACGTGGTGTTGAATGCCGCCGACGGCAATGTCGTGGGCGAACTCGGTGGCCGGTTGCGGGTGAAAACCTGGAGCTGGTTGGGCGACCAGGATCCATCGACGCGCCAAGGTGGGTTTGCCGGTTGGATGGTGGATGGAACGCCGATCTGGGCGGGTGGGCGCGGGACCAGTCAAATGGTGCTGCGCAATTATGGTGAGGCGTTGGCTTCGGTGCTGCCGGTTGAATGGCCTCTGGATGCGGGGCGCTGCGTCGAAGTCGGTCTGTTTTCTCGTTATCCGATCGGGCGGATTCTGGCGGGGGATCGTGTTGTTTCTTCCGGACCACTGCAGGGCGATTTTCGCGTCGAGTTTTCTAATGGCAACCAACTCGATATCCACAGCGACGGAGAACTGTTTTTGGTGGGCGATAAATTGATCGCCCGTCTGGACCGAGAAGAATATGTCGCTCGCGTCCTGCAACGAGAAGCCAAACCCGAACCTGCTGAAGCCGCCAAAGCGTTGGCCATCGCCATCCGCACCTACCTGCTGCAAAACGCCACCCGCAACGGCGACTGCCTGAGCATCGACGACAGCAGCAGCCGCCAACGCGTCGCCCCACGCCCGGCCACCGCCGAATCACGCAACATCGCCGCATGGACCAGCGACCTGGTACTCGCCGGCAGCACCGTCACCTATCACTCCGATCAACCCGGCCCGGACAAACTCTCCTGGCAACACGCCGTCGAACAAGCCAACGCCGGCCAGCGCTACGACGCCATCCTGCTGCACGCCTACCCGCGCGCGAGCCTCAGCCGCTGGGACAACCCCGTCGCCTCCTGCGAAGCACTGCCCGCCGCCCAAGACTGGCTGCAAACCCAACGACGCGGCTGGCGCCAACGCCTCGAAAGCGAAACCGGCTACAACGAAGTCAGCACCTTCGCCGTCTGCCGCCTGGCCTTCGGCCGCCCTTTTGTGGACCGCGAGCGTCAGCGCATTTACGTGCGCGGCGTGCTGTCGCTGCAAGACCGCCTCGACCTGACCCACGAATACCTGCACCTGGCCTTCGAAGCACACCCCAACGGCCAGGATGAAACCTACATCGAAGGGCTCGCCCGCCACCTCTTGCTGGAATAGGCCATGAAACTCCGTTATCCACAGGTCTTCCTGTTCCTTTGTTCTGTTTGCGTATTGCCGACGGTTTTTGCGGCTGAAAGCGCCGTCAAACTCGACACCCCCGTCGGCGGCTGGCGCACGGGCGCGGCCGAGGGCGAAGGCGAAAACTTCCGCCAGACCGTCAACTACCCGGCCTCCTCAGTGAATACGCCGGTAGGACAGGCCAACACCGCACGCATCACCGGCCAGATCAAAGCCACCCCCAAGTCCACTGAACCGGGCCGGTTGATCGTAAACGGCGTCAGCATGCCGCTGAAGATCGATCCCGCTGGCCGCTTTGACCGACCGTTCTCCTTCCCCAACGGCAGCAACAGCGTCGAAGTCCGCAGCCCCGATGGCCAACAACGCCATCGCACACAGTTCCTCAACGCCAGCGGCGGTGCGACACCGGCGAAATTGCGGGTGTTGCTGGCCTGGGACAGCGACGGCACGGATCTGGACTTGCACCTCATCACGCCCGATGGTGCGCATATCTGGTATGGCGATCGTGTTGCGCCTAATGGCGCGGCGCTGGATGTGGACGTGACGACGGGGTATGGGCCGGAAATCTTCGCCATGCCGGCGCCGATCAAGGGGCAGTATTTGGTGTATGTGAATTACTTTGGGGGCGGGTATCGGAGTGATGAAGAGGGGCAGGAGGATGCGGTTCAGCCGTTGACGACGGCGCAGGTGACGGTGATTACGGAGGAAGGGACGCCGAACGAGAAGATGGAGACTTTTCTGGTGCCGATGCGGGCGGTGGGGGAGTTGACGTTGGTTAAGGGGTTTAGTTATCCGTGATCAGCATTGCTAGATTTTTCATAAGCCGTGGCTGAAAAAGATTGCAATTGGTTTTGGTTTGATCAGCTGAGTGGAGGATAGATCGCCAAGAGAATTCAGCGCGGTACTGGCAATACTGATTTGACAGTAGCGAGACAAGCACCTACTCTTGCCTTACTGCATGAGCAGTACCAGCAGTACAGGCCTCTGTGGTCGCCGCTGATCTTGTTAAGCGATGGGTGGAGCAAAAAAAAATGAAAAAGAAACGATCTAAGAAATTTTCTACTCACGCCCTGACGGTGGCGATTTTTCTTGTCCTAAGCCCGAGCATTAATTTCGACTTCAGACAGTCCCTGTCAACCTCGATTGACGGTTCACACATCAGTAGCATAGAGGTAGCGCTAAAAAAAGACGTTGTCGACCAGAGCGGACTCCTAAAAAAATGATTCAGAAAAAAAAACTTTCATCGGTTGCAAAAATTTCTGTTGGGCAGACTTTCAGAGAAAAAGCAGAAGCGATAAGCGATGAGAGTGGCATACGCTTGATTCAAATAAAAGATATTCGTGAGGGGGCTCTGATAGATGCTGACGAATTGCCTTTTGCGGAAATTGATCCGGCCAAGATTAAAGTATCTTTGACTTTTGGTGATGTCCTGTTACCTCTGAGAGGGAATAGGAGTGAGGCTATGCTCTATAGCGTGAAGAACTCTGACATTTTAGTCGTCACGACAAATCAAGTGGCAGTAATAAAGTCGTTGGATCAGGGTGTTGGTTCTGCATATTTTCATTGGTATTTAAATTCGCCTTTTGGTCGTAGAGCGTTGGATTCAATTCGTGGCGGTGCGACGATTCCAAACATAAGTATAAAAAATTTATCTGAAATAGAAATTCCGATTCCGGGTCCTGAAGATCAGGGGATGATTCTGCAAATCTATGATAATTGGTGTAAGCAGAAATCAGTATTGCAGGAGCTTTTGGTGAATGGTGAAAACTTGATGGCCAGTGCTTGTATGCAAGTATTGGAAGGTGAAGTAAAGTGACGGCTAACTTGCAGCAGGAATTTATTCGTGTTGTCTCTCCCTCGATTGAACGGCTGCGGTCGCGTTTAAGTGGTTCAGAGTTGGTTGAGCAAATAGTACTGTTGATGGTTTTGAGGTTTTATTTTTTAGATTATAATTTTTCCAAAAGCGTACCATTGTTAAGCGGGCGAGAGAATTTTGATCGATGGTTAATGGTCACCGTAGAAAAAAGTGGCCGTGACTCGAGTAGTTTTAAAAAGTATTTTGTTTCGGTTTGTCTAAAGTCCATTGCTTCGATGAGGACAGATGCACGTTTACAAGCGGATCTGTATGAGTTGTGGCAAGGACTGAGCCACTTGCCATTCGAAGGAGGGGATGGTCAAGTAGCGCTTGGGGAGTGTTTCGAGTTGCTCCTTTTTATATTTGCAGAAAATAGTATCGATAGTGCGGGTTACTCTTATACTCCACGTGGTGTGGTGCATTTGGTGACGGAGATGCTAAAGGCTCAAGAATCGGAGAGTATGTATGATCCGGTATGTGGGTCCGCCGGGTTTTTGATAGCAGCAGCAAGGCGTGTTAGTGAGGATTCAAGTGGTGGTCAGTTAAATTTGTACGGTCAAGATATTTCATCTGCCTCACTTTTTATTGCAAAGTCAAATATGCTGCTGCATGGGTTGGATGAAAAAAGTATTGAGCTTTCAAATAGTATGTTCAGCGTTCATGACGGTAAAGGGAAGTTCGGGCGCTTTGATGTGGTCACTGCGAATCCTCCGTTTTCCCTCCGCTGGGATGGCAATGCGAGCGATGTTTTTTTTGAGTACGGCATTCCACCTAGATCTAATGCAGATTATGCCTTTCTTCAGCGAGCGTTGTTTAGTCTGAAGGAAAATGGCCGTGCTGCAGTTATTGTACCCACTGGGGTTCTCTCTCGAGAGGGTGTTGAGAAGGCTATTAGAGTAAAGTTTTTAGCTAATCATCATGTTGAAACGGTCGTGGCTGTGCCGCCGAATACTTTTTACGGCACTGCTGTCCCTGCAAATATTTTGGTTCTTCGTCGAACTCGAAAAGAAAGTGATGTGCTTTTTGTAGATGCATCTAGTTTTTTTTCGAAGGACCGTAATCGGAATGTTATTCTCGGTGAGGCGGTGAGTAAAGTTGTTGCTCTTTGTGACGCCAGATCAGATGATGAGGATTTTTCTAAATTGGTGTCATTGGCGGATATTGAAAATAATGATTGGAATTTGAGCGTTTCCAAATATCTTGTACGTGAAGTGCTCGATGATGTTAATCCCTTGG
Source organism: Pseudomonas sp. BF-RE-22 (assembly GCF_019956155.1). NCBI lineage: Bacteria > Pseudomonadati > Pseudomonadota > Gammaproteobacteria > Pseudomonadales > Pseudomonadaceae > Pseudomonas > Pseudomonas sp. BF-RE-22. The sequence goes on from NZ_JAHBDD010000087.1 coordinate 100,594, forward strand.
AAACACTGGTTGAGCGTCAAGTTGACCTTGAAAGACAGTTGGCAGACCTGCAGAACGAAATGACACGGCTAATATTAACTTTGAAGAAGAAAACTTGAGCGTAGTAGTCAAAATTGGTTTTTTAAAAGTGGCCTCGTGAGACCTGGAGTCGGTGAATGCCGGTCGTGAGTGCAAGGTGAAGGACGTCCTTTCCGAGCAGTCGCAATTTCAGACCTTAAACCAGTGGAGATCAAGCGTTTGAGAGCAATATCAAACGCCGAATCGTCAAACAGTATGCTTTTGCGGGCGGCAACCCCGGCTACGTCATCCCAATGCTTTAACGCTTCACGCACAGTTGCGCTGTTGAACACTTCACCCGGCTACGCAAATCGCCGCTACCAGATCAGGCTGATGAGGTCATCAGAACTTTGCTGCACTCCTGAAGTAAGCCGTGTTCTGGATCCTCGCACCAGTTGAAATGAGCCAACTGACCGTTCGCGAATCACTCTTCGGCAAAGTAATCGCTGTCGAGCTGCTTTACCTCGTATACCTGCTTAACGCTCACGCCCAAGTTATGCTCTACCATCAGCCGAGCGAGCTCGACACCATCGATAAGTACCACCTTGATATCAAGGCTAAGTGCAGCGTCCCTTGCGCCCATGGAAAAGTCCGAGGTGGTAATGAACACACCCTTGCGGGCCCGCTGGCGGGTCAGTGCGCCGATGAATTTGTCGATTTCAGGGCGATGCACGGTGTTGTTCCAACGCTTGGCCTGCAGGTAGATCACGTCCAAGCCAAGTTTGTCTTCTTTGATGATGCCGTCGATACCGCCGTCATTGGTGAGCTGAGTGGCTTTGCCGGCTTCCTTGCGTGAGCCACCGTACCCCATGGCCAGCATCAGATCGACCACCACTTGTTCGAAAAAGCTCGGCGTTGCTGCCCGCACCTGAACAAGAAGCTCATCAGCAAGTGATTGCACAAGAGCTTGATGGGCCTCGGCCATTTGCTCATCTGGAGTGGTTTCCGATGTAGTGATATCCATCACAACGGGTATGCCCGCTGCGTGTGGCTTGGTGGTATGGAAATCGGCGAACTCGGGGAATTGCTTTAGCCAGCTCACGGTGATGCGCTCTGGTCCATTGGACAAGGCATCGAGGCCGCGCGGGGTGATTTGCACCATGCCCTTCGCTGGAATAGTCAGTAGGCCTGCCTTATTTAGATAGGTCCGAGCCCAGCCTACGCGGTTGTTGATCACCGTCTGATGCCCGGAAGGCAGGTGCTCCTTGCGCTCTTCTTCGGTCAGTTGGAACTGATCAGCAATCTGCTCGCGCAGTGCATTGAGCGGTAGTGGTGCGCCGTTCTGCACGGTGGTCAGCACCGGCCGCATCACGCTTTGAAAATCCGGAATTGGCATTGTCACTCCTTACGCCTGTGGAACGGTCTTATCAAGGCTCGCTGCCGATTTCAGCATCTTCAAAATCACCAGTGCAAACGCCCGGCTCTTCGTTTCGTTATCCAAAACTTCCAGCGACAGCTTCTCGTGGTCTGTCATGGCGTCTAATACGGTATCGAGAACGCGCTTAGGAAATAGGCCATGCATCACTTGATCCACGGAGTGGTTGTTCACCTGGGCCATCACATCTTCCTGGCGCCTGATACGCTGGGCGATACCGGTGAGGAACTGCAACTGATCGTCATCGCTCACCTCTGCACCGAAGATATCGTTCAGCGCCTCGATAATTTCTGACAAGCGCTTCTTCTCCGGATCATGAGGCTTACCACTACCCACATCACTGCCGGGCTTGAGTGTGTATTCGCCGTTTTCCTCGTTCAGGCGCAACTGATGCTCGGCGCGCTTGCTCAGGCGGTAGTGGCTCAGTTGCAGCTCGCCCACGTCCACGTCGTCTTGTTGCAGGCGATCGAAGCGCAGCAGCGGGTGCAGATGTTTGGCGTACACGCAGAGCTGCTCTAGTTCGCGGTCCTCATAGGGCACAATCTGCGAGAGGAACTCGTACAGGCGCACGAAGCTCTGCAGATTCTTTCGGAAGAGGTCCAGTTGATCGATCTGTTCGCCGGTCGCTTTCAGCGCATGCTCGGCTTTTTTCAGGCCGGCGCTGTCACCGTTCGCCTCGGCCATGCGCTTGTAATCCAGCGCCTGCTGATGCGACTCCACCGAGAAGGCATAACGCTTGGCAAAGCGCTCCTTGGCCGGCGCGCAGTAATAGCTGAGCTTGCTGGCCGCCGCCTTGCGGTCGAAGAAGGACATGGCGAAAGCCTCGACTTCCTGCCAGTGATAGATCCCTTCGGCATCCAACTTCTTCTGCAGGTCATAGATGATCTGCGGGTCGGTTACATCGGTCAGCTCGGCCTTGGTGTAGTACGGCAAGAAGGCGTCGAGAATATCCTGCGGCTCGTTGAAGAAGTCGAGGATGAAGGTTTCCTTGCTGTCACCGAAAGTGCGGTTCAGCCGCGACAGGGTCTGTACGCAGTCCACGCCTTGCAGCTTCTTGTCCACGTACATGGCACACAGCTTGGGTTGATCGAAGCCAGTCTGATACTTATTGGCCGCGATCATCACGTTGAAGTCTTGGGTGTCGAACGCCACTGCCAGGTCGCGGCCATTCAGGCCAGGGTTGAGCAGGCTGCTGTTTTCCGTCACCTCTTCGGGGATCACCTCATCCGGTAGCACGCTGCCGGAAAATGCCACCAGCGGGTGGACATCGTTGTAACCCATCTGCTGTACGTAGGCTCTCACCGCCAACTGGTAACGCACAGCCTCCTGGCGGCTGCTGGTCACCACCATGGCCTTGGCCTGGCCATTGAGCAAATTGCGAATATTGGCGCGGAAGTGTTCGACGATCACTTCAACCTTTTGACTGATGTTGTATGGATGCAAACGCACCCAGCGCGCTAGCTTGATGCGCGCCTTCTTGCTGTCCACCTCGTCGTCTTCGCCATCTGGGTGGGCGATCTTCCAAGCGGTGCTGTAGGTGGTGTAGTTGCGCAGCACGTCGAGGATGAAACCCTCCTCGATAGCCTGGCGCATGGAATACAGATGAAAAGCCTCCGGCTTGTTGCTGGAACTGGCCGGCAGCGTGGGGTCGACCGGGCGACCGAACAGCTCCAGGGTCTTGGCCTTGGGTGTGGCAGTGAAGGCGTAGTAACTGATGCGCTCATTCGGTTGGCGCGCCTGTACGGCTGCGTCCAACAACTCTTCGGCGCTGACTTCCTCGGCGTCCAGTGCATCGCTGCCTAGAATCTGTTTCAGCTTGCTGGCCGACGTGCCAGTTTGCGAGGAATGCGCCTCGTCAGCGATTACTGCATAACGCCCGCTAGCCAGCTTGGGGTACTTGTCTAGGGCATCGAACAGCGCAGGAAAAGTCTGGATGGTGACGATGATGATGCGCGTCTGCTCAGCCAGCGCCTCAGCCAGTTGTTCGGACTTGCTCTGGTTGCCAACATCGCGACTGATCGGTTTGACCACGCCCTGGGCATGTTCGAACTGGTAAATGGTGTTCTGCAACTGGCTATCAAGCACCGTGCGGTCGGTGACCACGATCACCGAGTTGAACAGGCGCTGGCCGGCGGCGTCATACAGCGAGGCCAGTTGATGCGCAGTCCAGGCGATGGAGTTGGACTTGCCCGAGCCGGCGCTGTGCTGGATTAAATAGCGCTTGCCAGGTCCTTCGGCGCGGGTGGTGTTGACCAGCTTGTTGACCACTTCCCATTGGTGGTAACGCGGGAAGATCATCGTTTCCTTGGTAACTAGTGTTCCGTCGAAGCCTTCGCTGGTTTTTTTGTCCAGGTGCAGAAAGCGCCCCAGGACTTTGAGCCAGGCATCTGGCTGCAACAAACGCTGCCACAGGTAGCTGGTGGCGTACTGGCTATCGTCGGCAGGTATTGGGTTGCCCGCGCCGCCTTCCTCATTGCCGAGGTTAAAAGGCAGGAAGAAGGTATCCTTGCCCGCCAGTTTTGTGGTCATCGCAACCTCATTCTGGCCTACGGCAAAGTGCACCAGCGCGCCACGTTTGAAGGTCAGCAGCGGCTCGGGCTTGCGCGTCAGCGGGTCTTTCACCGGGCGGTCGTAACGGTACTGACGCTTGGCGTTCTCGACCGACTGCTTGAACTCGCTTTTCAGCTCCAGCGTGGCTGTGGGGATGCCGTTAACGAACAGTACCAGATCCAGCCGTGGATTGTAGCTCTGCCCACTGCTGCCAGCCTCACGCGCATGCGGCGAGTAGGACACCTCCGGTACCACGCGCAGGCGGTTGCACTGGTAGCGCTTCAAGGTATCCGGGTTCATACCGTGGTCGGGCTGGAAGCTGCACAGCTCCACCTTCACCGCCGGCAACTTGAAGCCATGGCGCAGCACATCCAGGGTGCCGCTCTGCTCCAGTTCGCGCACGAGCTTCTGTACCAGAACCTCTTCTGGAGCATTGGGGTTGGCCTTGGCGAACTTGTCCCAGCGCTCCGGCCAAGCCTCCTTGAAGTAGTCCAACACATCTTCGGTGTACAACGCCGTGTGGCGGTCGTAGCCACTGGCCGTACCCACTAACCAGCCTTGGACGACCAGTGCGGCGATAATGTCCTGTTGAAACTGCGCTTCCTTGCTGTCCGCCATTACACAGCCTCTTTTTCTAATTCGGGAAACTCACGCGTGCTGGTTGCAGGATGCCAGCCGCGCACGTCGATTTTGCCAGTCACAGCTGCTGAAATTAGGGCAGCGCGACGCTCTTGGAGAAGAGCAATAAGTTCTTCTGCATCGCGGGCTGTACTAGAAATCTTCGATGTTTCGATAGATACATGCTTTGAGATCTGCTGTTGCTCTTTTAAAGGAGGAAAAGCAAATCGATACTGACGCAGCTGTTCGGCAGTCAAATGGTCGATCGTAGTCTGATTACCGCCGGCAACAAACACCCCTCTTTGAGTCGCCATTTCCATCACGTATAAAAAAAATTCCGCAGTATCGCTATTGAAATCACGGGGTCGCAATCGATGGAGAGCTTTCTGGTAGTAGCACTCGTCCAACTCACCTCTCCATATTGCCGAGCGACCAACATAGCTACCACCTTCATTGACCAGCAGGTCTCCAATTTTTAGCCGGTATGAGCGCTGAGCTTCTGGAGGAAAATCCATCAGAGGCAAATCCAGAGTATTAATTGCGTTCCACTGAACATCAAATACTCGGAGATAGGGCTTCAGGTATTCGCCCTGCGCACGCTGTTCGTTCAGCATTCTCCCCAACTGAATTTCATAGCGATAGCTTGTTGGTGCAACCGCCCAATGCACCGGTACCTCGCCTAGCCACTCTACGTCGGAGCCTTTCATAGGAACCGTGGGGTCGAGGCCTTTGGTGACGGCGTGGGAGATCACGGCTTGGCGCTTTTCCTTGAGCAGTTCGATCAGGCGCTGCTGCTCTTCGATCAGGGCATCGATGCGGGCGGTTTCGTAGTCAAGAAAGCGAGCAATTTGGGTTTGTTCTTCAACTGGTGGAATGGCGCAAGGGTGATTGAGTAAATCGCCCTGGGTCATGCTCGGTAGAGCAGTACTGGTTGAGTAGAACTGAAAGGGAATTGTGAGCGCGTTGTAATAGAAGAATTTTGCTGAAGCGCCTAAGCACACTTCGGTGTAGAACATGGTATCGACAGTCCAGAATCGACCGTGAATATATAGAGGTTTATCTATTGTTCCCTTCCGGCCAAGCAATACAGACTCTCCGTCATAAAGATACCGTGTGGCCTTTGCAAACTGCCCTCCCGAGCCAATAACTGGGTATTCACCGTCAGGGCTCTCTACATCCTTGTAATCTTTTCCGTTACGTATCCAGCCCATACGCTTTATGGAGCCTAAAATCCAATGCGTTGGCACCTCACCGGACCCCAGTGCTCCGAAGTCTTTGTACTCTGGGTAGGTTGGAAACGTCATGCCGACAGCCCCTCAATCATCTGCTTGATGCGATCGGTGCAGGCTTTCAAGTCACGGTCGATAATTGCTAATGGACGCGGTGGCTGAAACACATAAAAGTGTCGGTTGAATGGAATCTCGAAGCCGACAATGCCGACCTCTCCGTCCAGGGCGTCTGTCTTGGTTTCGTCAATCCAGGCATCCGGCACATGGGGGATGACTTCGCGGTGGAAGTAGGCGTGCACCGACTCGCCAAGCGGTACGTTCTCGTTGTCACGCAGTCCGGCGTCAGCTTCCGGTTGGCCGTTAGTGGTACAGATGTCGGCCTCTGGATCGCGCTCGCTCAGGGCATTGAGCAAAGCTTTGCGCTCTGGTGTACTGAGACTGACGCTGTGCGTGGCGAGGGCTTTTTTCAGCAGCTTGCTGAACTGCTCGCGGTTACGGTGCAGCACGCCCGAGTCCATGACTTGCAGGGCGGCAATCAGTTGCTGCTGAATGGCACTGTCGAGCTTCTGCAGTGCTTTTTCTTCCAGCACTTTGCCGATGCGTTCAGCGCTAGTTTGGAAGTTCAGGCGCAGCGGACGCTCGACGGTGATGCGCCGGTAGCCGAAGGCATCGATGGGGAAGATTTTGCTCTGCGCGGTTTGTTCAAAGCTGCCGTATAGGCGCACCATCTCGCTGATTTGATCTTCGGTGATGTATTGCCGCTTGCTGCCCAGCGACTTGCGCATTTTGGCGAAGTGCTGGCTGCCGTCAATCAACTGCACCTTGCCCTGCCGTGCGGCGGCTTTGTGGTTGCTGAGTATCCACACATAAGTGGCAATCCCGGTGTTATAGAACATGTCAGTCGGCAACGCAACGATAGCTTCGACCAGGTCGTTCTGCAGTAGATAGCGGCGAATCTCGGACTCACCCGAACCCGCGCCACCGGTAAACAGCGGCGAGCCGTTGAGGATGATGCCGATGCGCGAGCCACCGTCGCGTGGGTCACGCATTTTGCTGACTAAGTGCAACAGGAACAGCAACGAGCCGTCAGACACTCGTGGCAGGCCAGGGCCGAAGCGGCCGTCGAACCCCTTGTGGCTGTGCTCGTCGGTGATCTGCTTTTGCACCTTCTTCCATTCCACGCCGAACGGCGGGTTGCTGAGCATGAAGTCGAAGTGCTTGCCAGCCAGTTGGTCGTTGGACAGCGTGTTGCCGAGCTTGATGCTGGCCACGTCCTGGCCCTTGATCAGCATGTCCGCTTTGCAGATAGCGTACGACTCGGGATTTAGCTCTTGGCCGTGCAGGGAGACGCTGACCTTTTCGCTGATGGACTGAATGTATTCATCGCCCTCGGACAGAAAACCACCCGTACCCGCGGTTGGATCATAGATGGTGACGATACTGTTGGGCGCAAGCTTGTGGTCCTGATCGGTAATCACCAACGAAGTGGTGAGGTGCACGATATCTCGTGGGGTGAAATGCTCACCCGCAGTTTCGTTGGAGCTTTCGGCGAACTTGCGGATCAGTTCTTCGAAGATGATGCCCATGCCGAAGTTGCTGATGCGCTCAGGTTCCAAGGGCGCGACGGCAAAACGCTGCACCACCTGATACAGCAAATTGGCGGTCGCCAACTGCTGGACGAAATCCTCGAAGTGGAAATGTTCGAAGATCTCGCGGGCGTCCTTGCTGAAAGCCTGAACGTAGCTCATCAGGTCCGCGGCGGTCTGAGTGTCGGACAACGTGCCGAGAGTCATTGGAGATCCGTTGAAGAACTGCTGGTTGGCAGTGCGCAGCAGAATCATTTCGCGCACGGTATCGGGGCGGCCTTCCTGAGCGAAGGTCTGCTTGATCACTTCGTCCTTAGTCGGGGTCAGCACGCACTCCATGCGCCGCAGCAAGGTGAATGGCAGAATAATGCGGCCGTACTGGGACTGCTTGAAATCACCACGGAGCAGGTCGGCAATCGACCAGAGAAAGGCGGCCGTCTGGGAATGGTTTTCCGTATTCACGCGACAGTTCCTTGGAGTAGGCAAAAAAGCCGAGTTTAACCCGTCGAACTGCCTACATGTCATAGGCAATGCAGGAGCGGTAGGTATTGGAGGCTCTGCTTGTGGTTTACCGGGGATTGTTAACAGCAACTGTTCGAAGTGTTCGCGATGGCCTAGAGCTTGCGAAATCGAGGATATGGGCTGAAGTATGGCTGAGATGGGCTCTGCAAAATGGGCCTTATTTTATAAAGGCTGCAGACATTAAAAAGCCGGCTTGTGGCCGGCTTCTCGGGGACTGGCTTGGTTCATTTTTGGTAAACCGCGCCAGCCTTCAAAACGTACACCCGGATCTTGCGTCCGGCTGTGGGACTCGGCGAGAAAATCATCTGCCTTGTCGGTGCGATCGGAGCCGCTGGGCGGGTCGATGCGCAAATGTGGGGCGCAGCATACTGATTTTTTTGGGGAATTCCCAGTGTGGTGTGTGGGGTAGAGCTGTCGGGTGGGCTCTGGCCAGGTAATTCGCGTGGATTTTTCGGTGAATGTTCCACCGCCTTCGCGAGCAGGCTCGCTCCTACAGGTACTGCGCAGTACCTGTAGGAGCGAGACCAGCTTGCCGGCGAAGTATGCGGCGCGGTATTACAGGAACGGCAACGGCGGTCTGCGTTTGTTGAGGGTCGACCACCAAAACACCCACCCCAACACCCGGATGTTCTGCTCTTCAATTTGCGCGGCCCTGAAAGTCTCATCCGGGTACTCGGCGCTGTTGTGGCTGCGCATTCGCAATCCATTGCCCGGCATTCGGTGCAGGTACTTGATGCGCAGCATCCCGTCGTGTTCGATCGCATAAATTTCTCCATCGACAATCTGGGTCAGGCCGCGATCGATGGCGATGGTTGAGCCGTCTTCAATTTTCTCGGCCATGCTGTTGCCGATCATGTAGGCGCAGATGGCATCCGCATGGTTGATTTCCAGGGAGTCGAGGTGGCTGCGGGGTAGGCGGATGGGGTGGCTGGTGTCCTCGACCACGTGGGTTTTGCTGGAGCCGGGAGCGATGGGCGCTTCTTTGTAAAAGTGCAATTCGACATCGGTGGGTTCGATGACGGTGTAGATGCCGCGGAGGGCCTGGGCGTCGAAGGTGTTGCCGGTGTCGCTGACCAGACGCAGGTGTTTGGCGTCTTTCGGGCCTTCGAGATATTTGAGCCACTCGCTGTTGACCGAGAGTTTTCTGGCGACGGCTTCCATGCAGTGATCGGGCACACCGCGGGTGTACCAGTTGTGGACGTTTTGCGGCGCCGTGCCGAGGTATTCGGCGAATCCGGTCGTCGTGATGTTCGCTACTTTGAGGAGCGCTTTAAACCGTGGACCGCTAGTGTTTTTTTTCTTCATGGGCACGAGTTTACGGGCGTATGGCGAGGCTTTGAATAAACGAACCGTTCAAAATACGAGGGAAATTTAAGACCGGATGTAAGACGTATCGAGTAAAAATTAAACAAGAAAAAACCGATTCACCGGATGGTTAAACGGCACGTTTAAAAGCTTTTCTGCGGGCACAAAAAACCCCGGATAAACCGGGGTTTTTTCAAGTCGTCAGTGGCGCAAGGCCAGTGGCGTCTCAGCCTTTGTAGGCAGCAACCGACTTGGTGATCGCTTCGCGGGCGGCGTCTGCACCGGCCCAGCCTTCGATTTTCACCCATTTGCCTTTTTCGAGATCTTTGTAGTTCGCGAAGAAGTGCTCGATCTGCTGAATCAGCAGGGCTGGCAGGTCGGTGTATTCCTTCACGTCGACGTACAGCTGGGACAGCTTGTCGTGTGGGACTGCGATGACTTTGGCATCGCCGCCGCCGTCGTCGGTCATGTTCAGGATGCCGACCGGACGAGCGCGGATCACGGAGCCTGGAGCAACCGGGTAAGGGGTCACGACCAGCACGTCGAGGGGATCACCGTCGTCAGCCAGGGTGTTCGGGATGTAACCGTAGTTGGCCGGGTAGAACATCGGGGTGGCCATGAAACGGTCAACGAACAGGCAATCGCTGTCTTTGTCGATTTCGTATTTGATCGGCGCGTGGTTGGCCGGAATCTCGATAGCGACGTAGATGTCGTTCGGCAGGTCTTTGCCAGCCGGAATCTTGCTGTAGCTCATTGGGCGGTGCCCCCGTTAGTTGACCAAAAACACTTGGCCGGATTGACCAAAAAGTGGCGGCGATTATAGGCATATTCCGCCGATCACGCTACGGATCAGAGGTCGTGTAGACCTTAGTCGTGTGCCTGATAGACAGGGTTCTCGGCCAGAAGTTGCCGCAGACGCGCCAGTGGATCCTGCCGGTAAAACAGCCTCAACTGCTCATACACCTGTGGATAAGCCTCATGCAGCAAATCCGGGGCGCTGAAGAAGTATTCGCTGGTGACCGCGAAGAACTCGGCGGGGTTTTCCGCGGCGTAGGGGTCGATGGCGGTTTCGGCGTCCGGGTTGCGCTCCAGTTGCCCGTCGAGGTCGTCGTAGGCCTCTTGCATGACCTTGGCCCAGTCGCTGACGCGCATGTCCGCGTGCAGCGGCGGCAGGCCGTTGGCGTCGCCGTTGAGCATGTCGAGCTTGTGCGCGAGTTCGTGGATCACCAGGTTGTAGCCTTCCCAGCCACCACTGGCCATCACGCCGGGCCAGGCCAGAATGATCGGGCCTTGCTGCCAGGCTTCGCCGCTGTGTTCGCCGTCCCACTCGTGTTCAACGCCGCTGGCGTCGCGATGGCGCTGCGGGCTGAGGAAGTCGTCGGGGTAGAGGACGATTTCGTGAAAACCCTGATACCAGTTCAGATCGCCCAGCTTCAGCAACGGTAATTGCGCCTGGGCGGCGAGCAGTAAACGCTGTTCCTGATGGAGTTCGACGCCGGGCAGGGCGGTCAGGTGTTTGTCGTCGAGAAACAGTACGCAGGCTTCGCGCAACCACTGGTCTTCAGCCGCGCTGATGCCGTCGAGGAAACTCAGGTGATGGCGCACCCGCTGCCACATATCGTCGGCAATCGGGTGCCTGGCCAGGATGCGCCGGCGACGCCAGGCGCTGAGCGACCACATCGTTCAGTGTGGTTCGGCTTTGGACGCGGCGCTGCCGAAGCGGCTGCGAATCACGCCGATGATCATCGGCACCAGTGAAAGCAGAATGATGCCCACTACCAGCAGCGAGAGGTTTTTCTTGATGAACGGCACGTTGCCGAAGAAGTAACCGAGGGTCACCAGGCCGCCAACCCAGAGGATGGTGCCGAGGACGCTGAAAAAGAAGAAACGCGGGTAAGGCATTTTCGCCACGCCGGCGACGAACGGAGCAAAGGTGCGGATGATCGGCAGGAAGCGCGCCAGGGTCACGGTTTTGCCGCCGTGCTTGTCATAGAAGTCGTGGGTTTGTTGCAGGTAATCGCGGCGGAAAATTTTCGAGTTCGGGTTGCTGAACAGTCGCTCGCCCACCGTTCGTCCGATGATGTAGTTGGTGCTGTCCCCGAGGATCGCCGCCAGCATCAGCAGGCCACCGAGCAATACCGGGTCCATGCCGCCACCGGCCGCCACGGCACCGGCGATGAAAAGAAGGGAATCGCCCGGCAGGAAAGGCATCACCACCAGGCCGGTCTCGCAGAAGATCACCAGAAACAGGATGGCGTAGATCCATGGCCCGTAGTTGTTTACCAGCAAGTCGAGGTAAACATCGAGATGCAGGATAAGGTCGAGCGGGTTGAAATCCATGGAGGCACCTGTGGTGACGGCCCGACTCGGCAGGCCTGTGCGGATGACTTCGCGTAAGGCTACAGACGGGTGTAGTTTTTCTTACAAGCCGGAAAGGTCGGCATTATACGGGCTGAGAAGTGAAAAGCGCGTCGAGTTTGTAGCGAGGAGTGTCGCGCAAGACCGGCGGCGCGGTCTGCTTTTTTTTGTAGGAGCAGCCGGTCGACGCTCGATTGCTCGCGAAAGCGGTCGAGCATCCGGCGGATATGCTGAATGACATACCGCTTTCGCGAGCAAGCTTCGCTCCTACGAGGGCTCGGTGCGGATCAAAGCTCGTCGCTGATCGGCAACACGTAGTTTTTAAACTCAGTGTCTTCCTTGAATCCGATGGATTCGTAGGTTTTCTGTGCGATTTTGTTGTCGCTGCTGGTGGAAACGCGCATGCGCACGGCATTGGTTTCCTTGGCCATTTTTTTCGCGGTGCGCATCAGGTTGTCAGCCACTAACTGCCGGCGGGCGTCTTCGGCGACATAAATGTCGTTGAGGATCCATACGCGTTTAAGCGAAAGCGACGAAAAGCTCGGGTACAGCTGACAGAAACCCATCAGCTTCTTGTCGTCGTCATCGGCCAGGGCCAGGTAGATCACCGATTCCTTGCGACGCAGGCGTTTCTCGAGGAACGCCCGGGACGAGTCCGGATACGGCAGGGAACCATAAAACTCGCGATATTTGACGAACAACGGGGTCAGCAGGTCCAGGTGTTCAAGGGTCGCTTGAATAATCCGCATCGATAGGTCTCGTCTTCAAGTGGCTGTCTTCACATGCTCTGACGGCGAACGGTTCTTCACTCGGGCAGCCGTGTTTCGATCCTGCCTGAAATTGAATCAGAAACGCAATGCGGAAACGGTTCAGGCATCCGGCAGGCTCAGTAGGAAATTACCTTTCATGTCCGCTCCTGCGTCCGACTCCAGCGTCTGAAGTTGCGCTTCGTCCTTCAGGTTGACCCCCGACAACTGTCGCCGACAGGCTTCGCGCATCAAATACAGCAATCGGTGTGCCGCCATGCCATAACTCAGGCCTTCCAGTCGCACATTGGAGATGCAGTTGCGGTAAGCATCCGTCAGACCGACCTTTGGATTGTAGGTGAAATATAATCCCAGACTGTCTGGCGAGCTGAGGCCTGGGCGTTCGCCAATCAGGATCACCACCATTTTTGCGCCCAGCAACTCGCCGATTTCGTCGCTTATCGCGACCCGGCCTTGTTCTACCAGAATCACCGGTGAAACCGTCCAGCCATCGACTTCGATCTGCTCTCGCATGCGCGAAAGGAAGGGCACGGTGTGGCGGTGCACAGCCAGTGCCGACAAACCATCGGCCACGACAATCACCAGATCGACGCCGCCGGGATAGGCTGAAGCATGGTTGCGCAGGATTTGCGCGGACTCATCGCTCAATTTCCGCCCCAAGTCAGGGCGCTGCAAATAACTGTCGCGGTTGGTGGCGGCGCTGTGCAGGAGCACACTTTCGTATCCGCATTCGGCCAGTTGCGCGCTGAGCCCGGCATGGTCGAAGGGCAGGTGCACCGCGTCCCGAGCCTGGGCGTGGGCGTACTGAAAATCCAGCTGTGCGCTGGTCGGCATGCTGGTACCGGTGCGGCCCAGGGCAATCCGTGCCGGGGTCAGGCGCCGCAGTTCCAGCAATGGATTTTCTGAATCAACAGGCGGTTTATCCATCTCGACACTCATCCCAGTTGCCCCATCGCCTGGCGGAAGGCTGGCGGCAGGCGCTCGCCGAAATGAATCTTGCCATCGGCCTGAGTGAAAATGCCCATCTTGGCCAGCCACTGTTCGAACTCCGGCGCCGGTTTCAAGCCCAGGGTTTGTCGGGCGTAGAGCGCGTCGTGGAACGAAGTGGTCTGGTAGTTGAGCATGATGTCGTCGGAACCGGGGATGCCCATGATGAAGTTGATCCCGGCCACGCCCAGCAGGGTCAGCAGGGTGTCCATGTCGTCCTGGTCGGCCTCGGCGTGATTGGTGTAACAGATGTCGCAGCCCATCGGCACGCCCAGCAATTTGCCGCAGAAGTGGTCTTCCAGGCCTGCACGGATGATCTGTTTGCCGTTGTAGAGGTATTCCGGGCCGATAAATCCTACGACGGTGTTCACCAAAAACGGTTTGAAATGTCGGGCAACCGCGTAGGCGCGGGTTTCGCAGGTTTGTTGATCGATGCCGTGGTGGGCGTTGGCCGACAGGGCGCTGCCCTGGCCGGTCTCGAAATACATCAGGTTTTGCCCAAGCGTGCCGCGATTCAGGCTCAAACCGGCGTCGTAACCTTCCTGCAACACGTTCAGGTTGATGCCGAAGCTGGCATTGGCCGCTTCGGTGCCGGCGATCGACTGGAACACCAGGTCCAGCGGAACGCCGCGATTGATCGCTTCGATGGACGTGGTGACGTGGGTCAGCACGCAGGCTTGTGTAGGAATTTCGTAGCGCTGGATGATCGCGTCGAGCATTTCCAGCATCGCGCAAATCGAGGCAATGCTGTCGGTGGCCGGGTTGATGCCGATCATCGCGTCGCCGTTGCCGTACAGCAGGCCGTCGAGAATGCTCGCGGCGATACCGGCCGGTTCGTCGGTGGGGTGGTTGGGTTGCAGGCGGGTGGATAAGCGTCCCCGCAGGCCCATGGTGCCGCGAAAGTGCGTGATCACGCGGATTTTCTGCGCGACCAGCACCAGGTCCTGCACGCGCATGATTTTCGACACGGCTGCTGCCATTTCCGGCGTCAGGCCTGGTGCGAGGGCGCGCAGGCTCTGTTCGTCGGCGGCATCGCTGAGCAGCCAGTCGCGAAACCCGCCAACGGTGAGATGGCTGACCACGGCGAAGGCTTGTTTGTCGTGAGTGTCGATGATCAGTCGGGTGACTTCATCGGTTTCGTAGGGGATCAGCACTTCCTGCAGGAAGTGAGTCAACGGGATATCAGCCAGGGCCATTTGCGCGGCGACGCGCTCGCCATCGTTAAGGGCGGCGACGCCGGCCAGGAAATCCCCGGAACGCGCCGGGCTGGCCTTGGCCATGACCTCTTTGAGGCTGGCGAAGCGGTAGGTCTGGGCGCCGATGGAATGGGCAAATGTGGCCACGGTGTCCTCCTGATGTGTAGAAGTCTTGATTACCCTGACATTCCCTTGTGGGAGCGATGTGCACTTCAATAAAGCAGGCGCCGGGGCGTTAGCCCGGCACCGGTGCAACTCAGGCGCCTTCGAGCATCGCATCCGCCGGCGCATCGAAGCGCTGTTTGGCGGTCAGTTGGAAATACAAATACCCGGCCGCCATGAAACCGAGGAACACACAGCCGATCAGCGGGTTGAACCACGCCATCGCCACCAGGCACACCACGGCCAGGAACAGCGCAATCCCCGGTACGATCGGGTAACCCGGCGCGCGGAAGCTGCGTTCCAGGTTCGGCTCGGTCTTACGCAGCTTGAACAGGCTCAGCATACTGATGATGTACATCACGATGGCACCGAATACCGACATGGTGATCATCGCTGCCGTCAGCGTCATGCCTTGCAGGTTGACCAGGCCGTCGCTGTAGATTGCCGCGATGCCGATCACGCCGCCGGCCAGAATGGCCCGGTGCGGGGTCTGGAAACGTGACAGTTTGGCCAGCGAACGTGGCAGGTAGCCGGCCCGGGCCAGGGCGAAGAACTGACGCGAGTAACCGAGAATGATCCCGTGGAAACTCGCCACCAGCCCGAACAGGCCGATCCAGACCAGCATGTGCATCCAGGTCGAATTGTTGCCGACCACGGCTTTCATCGCCTGAGGCAGCGGGTCGTTGATGTTCGACAATTGACGCCAGTCGCCCACGCCGCCGGCCATCACCATCACGCCGATCGCGAGGAACACCAACGTCAAAATGCCGCTGACGTACGCCTTGGGAATCGTGCGTTTCGGGTCCTTGGCTTCTTCAGCCGCCATCGCCGCACCTTCAATCGCGAGGAAAAACCAGATCGCGAACGGGATCGCCGCAAAGATGCCGGGGATTGAGGCAATGGTGAACTCGTTCGAACCCGACCAGCCGTTGAGCACGAAATTGCTGAAACTGAAGCCCGGCGCGACCACGCCCATGAACACCAGCAACTCGGCGACGGCCAGCACGGTCACCACCAGTTCAAACGTGGCGGCGATGCTGACGCCGAGGATGTTGAGCGTCATGAACACAAAATAGGCGCCAACGGCGGCAATCTTGGGGTCAAGTTCCGGGTATTGAACGTTCAGATAAGCGCCAATGGCCATGGCAATGGCTGGCGGCGCAAAGACGAATTCAATCAGCGTGGCAATGCCGGCAATCAAGCCGCCTTTCTCGCCGAAGGCCCGTCGGCTGTAGGCAAAGGGCCCGCCAGCGTGGGGAATGGCGGTAGTCAGTTCGGTGAAACTGAAGATGAAGCAGGTGTACATCGTCGCCACCATCAGGGCGGTGACGAGGAAACCCAGAGTGCCTGCGGTGCCCCAGCCGTAACTCCAGCCGAAGTACTCGCCGGAAATCACCAGGCCGACGGCAATGCCCCATAAGTGCAGGGTGCCGAGTGTGGGTTTGAGCTGTGTGGAAGAAGTCATAAGTCCTCGCTGTCTTTTTTATTGTTTGATCTGTTGGACTTTCGGAAACTGATTTTTGGTGTGGAGCGGGCACGCAAAGCCCGTGCCAGAGCGGCAGGGCAGTGATTTGTGGTGTGTTTGAGGATGCCTTCGCGGGCAAGCCTCGCTCCTACAGGTACGGCGTGATCCTGTAGGAGCGAAGCTTGCTCACGAAGGCCGTTACGCGGTTTCGCGCCGGGTTAGAAGAAGCCCAACGGATTGATGTCGTAGCTCACCAGCAGGTTTTTGGTCTGCTGATAGTGATCGAGCATCATTTTGTGGGTTTCACGACCGACGCCGGACTTTTTGTAGCCACCGAACGCGGCGTGCGCCGGGTACAGGTGATAGCAGTTGGTCCACACGCGACCGGCCTTGATGGCGCGGCCCATGCGATAGGCGCGGTTGATGTCGCGGGTCCAGAGGCCGGCGCCGAGACCGAACTCGGTGTCGTTGGCGATGGCCAGGGCTTCGGCTTCGTCCTTGAACGTGGTGATGCTCACCACCGGGCCAAAGATTTCTTCCTGGAACACACGCATTTTGTTGGTGCCCTTGAGCAGGGTCGGCTGGATGTAATAACCCGTCGCCAGACTGCCTTCGAGTTTTTCCACCTTGCCGCCGGTCAGCAGCTCGGCGCCTTCGCCCTTGGCGATTTCCAGGTACGAAAGGATCTTGTCGAATTGCTGCTCGGACGCCTGGGCGCCGACCATGGTGTCGGTGTCCAGCGGGTCACCGCGTTTGATCGACAGGACTTTTTTCATCACCTCCTTCATGAAGTCGTCGTAGATCGATTCCTGAACCAGCGCACGGGACGGGCAGGTGCAGACTTCGCCCTGGTTGAAGAACGCCAGCACCAGGCCTTCAGCGGCTTTCTCGATGAAGGACGGTTCGGCTTTCATGATGTCTTCGAAGAAGATGTTCGGCGATTTGCCACCCAGCTCCACGGTGGACGGGATGATGTTTTCGGCAGCGCATTTCATGATGTGCGAGCCGACCGGGGTCGAGCCAGTGAAGGCGATCTTGGCGATGCGTTTGCTGGTGGCGAGCGCTTCGCCGGCTTCTTTGCCGAAACCTTGCACAATGTTGAGCACGCCCGGTGGCAGCAGGTCGCCGATCAGCTCGACCAGCACGGTAATGCCCAGCGGCGTTTGTTCTGCTGGCTTGAGCACCACGCAGTTACCCGCCGCCAGCGCCGGGGCGAGTTTCCACGCGGCCATCAGGATCGGGAAGTTCCACGGGATGATCTGCCCGACCACGCCCAGCGGTTCATGGATGTGATAGGCCACGGTGTTGCCGTCGATCTCGGCAGCGCTGCCTTCCTGCGCACGGATGCAACCGGCGAAGTAACGGAAGTGGTCGGCGGCCAGCGGGATGTCGGCGTTGAGGGTTTCGCGAACGGCTTTTCCGTTGTCCCAGGATTCGGTGATCGCCAGCAGTTCCAGGTTCTGCTCGATGCGGTCGGCGATTTTCAGCAGCACCAGCGAGCGCGCCTGGGCGGACGTGGCGCCCCAGGCATCGGCAGCGGCGTGGGCAGCGTCCAGGGCTTTGTCGATGTCTTCGGCCGTGGAGCGCGGGAATTCGGCAATCGGTTGGCCATTCACTGGCGAGGTATTGGTGAAGTACTGACCTTTGACAGGCGCGACGAACTCGCCGCCGATGTAGTTACCGTATTTGGCTTTGAACGAAACGATAGCGCCTTCAGTACCGGGGTGAGCGTAACGCATGGTGTTTTCTCCTTGGCTTTTGTACTTATTAGAGAGGCGCATGTGCGCTTGCTATAAGCGTAGAGCAAAGGTCGGGCCACTGCCCTGTGAGCTAGGCAAATCAAGGCCTTGCGCGTTTTTTGTCGGACGGATGGATGGCGGCTGTGACGCTTTCGGTACAGCCCCCATGACAGTTTGTACCGCTTGTGGCACAAGCTGTGACTGACCGGTCTTGCCAGCATTGCAATGCGGGCTAGGCTGGAGGATGCTCGGGCATCACCTCAATACGGGTCACCGAGCCCCGGGGAGAATAATAAGAAATGCACGACAACCATTTGAGTCGCCATGCCCAGCAAGTGCTGACCGTGACCCAGGGGAAATCCCACCTGCACGGTCCCGGCAGCGATCCGTCCATTGCCCGTTCCTGGCTGCGTTGTCTTGAGGACTATCACCTCGACCCGGCCCTGACCATGGCGCCGACGGTGCTGGAGCACGGTCGTGTCCTCGAAAGCCGCGAACGCTTGCAGCAAGTGCTGCACATCGCCGGCAATGAAATGAGCAGTCTTCATCAGCAGCTGTCCGGCGCCGGTCATGCGGTGCTGCTGACGGATGCGCGCGGGGTGATCCTCAATTGTGTGACGGCACCCGCCGAGCGGAAGATTTTCGAACGCGCCGGCCTCTGGCTCGGTGCCGACTGGAGCGAAGCCTGCGAAGGCACCAACGGCATCGGCACCTGCCTGGTGGAGCGTCAGTCGCTGACCATTCACCAGGACGAACATTTTCGTGGTCGTCACACTGGCCTGACCTGCTCGGCGAGCCCGGTGTTCGATCCGCATGGCGAACTGCTGGCGGTGCTCGACGTGTCCTCGGCGCGGCACGAGGTGTCGCGGCAAAGTCAGTTCCACACCATGGCCCTGGTCAATCTGTCGGCGAAGATGATCGAGAGCTGCTATTTCCTGCGTTACTTCGACAATCAATGGTTGCTGCGTTTTCACCTGCAGGCGGAATCCGTCGGGCTGTTCAGCGAAGGGCTGCTGGCGTTCGACGGCGAAGGTCGGATCAGCGCGGTCAATCAGAGCGCGCTGAACCTGCTGGGGCATAGTCGCGGCGGGCTGCTGGGCAAACCGGTCGAGGCGTTTTTCGATTGCTCGCTGGATGAGTTGCTGGGCCGGGCGAGTGTGAATGCCAGCGCCAGTTGGCCGTTGCGCGCACGTGACGGGCGTGCCCTGTTTGCCGTGTTGCGCGGTCAGCCGCGCAGCATTCCGGTGCCGGTAGTGACCAGTCGGGTCGTTGCCGAACCTGCGCGCCTGTCGGGCATTTGTCTGGGCGATGCGGGTTTGCAGGAAGACTTCCGCAAATCCCTGCGCGTGTTCGAACGGGATGTGCCGCTGTTGATCAACGGCGAAACCGGGTCCGGCAAGGAGGCCTTCGCCAAAGCGGTGCATCAGGCCAGTCAGCGGGCCGAAAAAGCGTTCGTCGCGCTCAACTGCGCGGCCATCCCGGAAAGCCTGATCGAGAGCGAGTTGTTCGGCTATCGCGGCGGCAGCTTTACCGGCGCACGCAAGGAAGGCATGCGCGGCAAGTTGCAGCAGGCGGATGGCGGGACCTTGTTCCTCGATGAAATCGGCGACATGCCGTTGGCGTTGCAGACCCGGCTATTAAGAGTGCTGGAAGATCGGCAAGTGGTGCCGATTGGCGGCGAGCCGGAGGCGGTCAACGTGCGGATCATCAGCGCGACTCACCGTAATCTTCTGGAACGGGTGCAGGACGGCAGCTTCCGCGAGGATTTGTATTACCGGCTCAATGGGTTGGAGATTGCGTTGCCGGCGTTGCGCGAACGCAGTGACAAATCGCAGTTGCTCGACTTCCTGCTGGCGGAAGAGGCGGGCGGGGAGACGGTGCTGATTGATGAACCCGCCCGCCAGGCGTTGCTGGGTTTCGCCTGGCCCGGGAACGTGCGGCAACTGCGCAACGTGCTGCGCACCTTGGCGGCGTTGTGTGATGGCGGCCGGATCGGGCTGGAGGATTTGCCGGCGATGATTCGACAGGCCAGGCCGGTGCCGGTTGTTGCCGTCGAACCGCCTTGCGAACATCCGCTGGATGATGCCGAGCGCCTGGCGTTGCTGAATGCGCTTGAACAAACCCGTTGGCACATGACCCATACCGCCGAGCAGTTGGGTGTCAGCCGTAACACCCTCTATAGAAAGCTGCGTAAACACGGCATCGCCCGATAGGCGTAGGAGCGAGGCTTGCCCGCGAAGAACGATAACGCGGTGCATCAGGTGAACCGTGTGATGGCATTCGCGGGCAAGCCTCGCTCCTACAAACACAAGGTGCGATTTTCGCCTCCCTACGCTAACCTGCGGCCATGTTTTACGAGGTCGACTAATGCACATTCATATTCTTGGTATCTGCGGCACTTTCATGGGTTCGATGGCGGTTCTGGCCAAAGAGCTGGGCCATCATGTGACCGGCTCCGATGCCAACGTCTATCCGCCGATGAGCACTCAACTCGAGGCGCAGGGCATTGAACTGACCCAAGGTTATGACCCCGCGCAGCTCGATCCGGCGCCGGATCTGGTGGTCATCGGCAACGCCATGTCCCGCGGCAACCCGGCTGTTGAATACGTTCTGAACAAAGGCCTGCCTTATGTCTCCGGTCCGCAATGGCTGGCCGATCACGTGTTGCAGGGCCGCTGGGTGCTGGCCGTTGCCGGTACGCATGGCAAAACCACCACCAGCAGCATGCTGGCCTGGGTGCTGGAACACGCGGGCATGAGCCCCGGTTTCCTGATCGGCGGCGTGCCGCAGAATTTCTCGGTGTCGGCGCGTCTGGGCGGCACGCCGTTCTTCGTGATCGAAGCCGACGAGTACGACAGTGCGTTCTTCGACAAGCGCTCCAAGTTCGTTCACTACCGCCCGCGCACGGCGATCCTGAACAACCTGGAGTTCGATCACGCTGACATCTTCCCCGATCTGCCGGCCATCGAGCGGCAGTTCCACCATTTGGTGCGGACCATCCCGAGCGAAGGCCTGGTGATCCATCCGACCACCGAGCCGGCATTGCAGCGCGTGATCGAGATGGGCTGCTGGACCCCGGTGCAAACCACCGGCGCCGGTGGTCAGTGGCAGGTCAAACTGCTGAGCGAAGACGGTTCGAAATTCGAAGTGATGTTCGAAGGCGTCGCTCAAGGCGTGGTCGATTGGGACATGACCGGCCAGCATAACGTTGCCAACGCACTGGCCACCCTGGCAGCAGCGCGGCATGTCGGTGTTGTGCCGTCGATGGGCATCGCCGCGTTGAGCGCGTTCAAAAGCGTGAAGCGCCGGATGGAAAAGGTCGCCGAGGTCCGCGGCATTACCATCTATGACGACTTTGCCCATCACCCGACGGCCATCGCCACGACCCTCGACGGTCTGCGCAAACGCATCGGCGACGCGCCGCTGATCGCCATCATCGAGCCGCGCTCCAACTCCATGAAGCTCGGCGCGCACCGCGACGGCTTGCCGGAAAGCGTGGTCGATGCCGATCAGGTGATCTGGTACGCACCGGCCAACCTCGGTTGGGATTTGGGCGCAACGGCGGCGCTGTGCACGGTGCCGTCGATTGTCAGCGAATCACTGGAAGGCATCATCGACCGTGTGAAGAGCCAGGCGCAGCCCGGCACTCACGTGGTGATCATGAGCAACGGCGGCTTCGGCGGCCTGCACGGCAAACTCGCCGAGGCGTTGCAATGAACAACGGCCCGGAACGCATCACGCTGGCGATGACCGGCGCTTCGGGCGCCCAGTACGGTTTGCGCCTGCTGGACTGCCTGATCCGCGAAGACCGCGAGGTGCACTTCCTGATTTCCAAGGCTGCGCAACTGGTGATGGCCACCGAGACTGACGTCACGCTGCCGCCGAAAACCCAAATGATGCAGGCTTTCCTCACCGAGTACACCGGCGCTGCCGCCGGGCAGATTCGGGTGTACGGCAAGGAAGACTGGATGTCACCGGTGGCCTCGGGCTCCGGTGCGCCGTCGGCGATGGTGGTCGTGCCGTGTTCGACCGGTACGCTGTCGGCCATTGCCACCGGTGCCTGCAACAACCTGATCGAGCGCGCCGCCGATGTCACGCTGAAGGAGCGTCGCCAGCTGATTCTGGTGCCGCGTGAAGCGCCATATTCGAGCATTCATCTGGAGCACATGCTCAAGTTGTCGAACATGGGCGTGACCATTTTGCCGGCGTCGCCGGGCTTCTATCATCAGCCGCAGACCATCGATGACCTGATCGATTTTGTGGTGGCGCGGATTCTCAACCTGCTGAACATTCCACAAGACATGCTGCCGCGTTGGGGCGAACACCATCTGACCAGCGATGAATAAGCTGCTGACGATTGTGCTGGCGCTGCAACTGGCGGGGTGCGCCACGGCACGCACGCTGGATGCTGCCAAACCGGGGGCGCCGGTGGTGTATGCGGGGACACGCCTGGATTTGTACGCCCTGAATGGCGGTTGCTGTGCGATGGATCGTTTTGGGGCAGAGGCGCCGAGTTATCCGGGTGTCGATCTGCCGGCCAGCGCGTTGCTTGATACGTTGCTGTTGCCGTTGTCGGTGTTGACGGTGATCGGCGTGAGTTTTCAGGCGACTGGCGGGTTGTAGCCGTTCGGCTTTAGACCTGCGTTGTTCCCTTCGCGGGCAAGCCTCGCTCCTACAGGATTGAGGTCGTTCGCCAATGTTGGATTCGACACAAAACCTGTAGGAGCGAGGCTTGCCCGCGAAGGCGTCATTGCAGACACTGCAGGATCATTTGCCTAACTTGCGCAACTCATCCGACTCGACAATCCGTATCCCATCCTGTTCTTCCAGCGCCAGTCGCCACATCGCCCTGGCCAGTTGGCAAGCTTCGATGCCGCGGTATTTGCCGGGGATCAAGCGGGACAACGGACCGGCGACCTGCTCGGCCAGACGCGGTTCGAGGCGTTCACCCAACAACACCGAAGGTCGACAAATGGTCAGCTGTGGCCAGTTTTGTGCGCGCAATGCGTACTCCATCTCGCCTTTGACCCGGTTGTAGAAAACCGAGGACCTGCGATCAGCCCCCAGAGCGCTGATCACAATCAAGTGTCGCGCACCCATTTCCCGCGCCCGTTTGGCGAAGGCCACTACCATGTCCAGATCGACCGCGCGGAACGCCGCTTCCGAGCCGGCCTGTTTGATCGTGGTGCCGAGGCAGCAGTAGGCGATGTCGACGCGACCGCTGAGTTGCGGCAGGAACATCGCCGGGTCGCCGACCGGGTTTTCCAGATGCGGATGCTCGGCCAGCGGCCGGCGTGAGGGGGCCAATACGCGCGTGATCGTAGGCTCGTTGAGCAGGCGATCAAGCAAGTGTTCACCGGTTAACCCGGTAGCTCCGGCAAGCAATACGTGCTGAGGCGTCAAGTACATAATATGTCCCCCTTGATACTGATCAGCTTAGTTGCTCTTTGCGTCCTTGCTGTCGATAGAGACACTTTGTAGCGCTTTTCGTGCCTGCTGTTTACGTAACAGCTGCCAATGGGAGAGAACGGTTTTCGGCGCCCAGATTTGCGGTTCAGAGGCTTCGAAACTGTCCGCCAATTCACGCTCGGCCACGGAGGCCTTGGCCAGCTTGAAGGCTTGTTCCAGGTCGTCGGTCTGGTTCAGGGCCTGGGCGAACAGCGCGTCGCCGAAGTAGGTGAAGTTGGCTTCTTCCGAGCACCCGAAGGACACGCGGTCGGCGCGCGACGCGGTCATGATCAGGGTACGTTCGTCCTTGAGGGCGGGGATGAAACCACCGGAGTAGCAAGACGAAATCACGATGATCTTGTCGCGGTTTTTCAGTGGGGCGAGCACGGCGCCGAGTTCGTTGGCCGGCAGGTCGGACAGCTCCATGCGTGGCTGGTCGAGCACCAGTTCGTGTTCGCTGGTGCCGTGGCTGGTCAGGTAGATGAAGATCAGGTCTTCCGGGCCGCTGCGCTCGGCCAGCGTCAGCGCCGCACGGCGCAGGTTTTCCCGGGTGGCCATCGGCCGGTCGACGAGGTGGTCGCGATGGTTCACCAGGCGGATCTGGCCAAACGCACCGAAACGGCTGGTGAGCATGTTGCTGACGTAATCGGATTCACGCAGGAACACGCTCTGCTTGCCGTCACCGCCGACGGTCAAGGTGTACAACTCGATCGCCGGGGTCGAAGCCGGCACATTGGCCAGCGCGTCTTCGAGCAAGCGGCCCTGGGCCAGCAAGCCGAGTTCAAGGCTGTCGGGCAACAGCTTGCCGTCGGCATCGCGTACTCGTTGGCCGTTGGCCCACGTGCCGCTCTGCACGGTGCCATCGGTCAGCACCAGTGTGCCGCGCCCCTGATAACTGTCGCCTTCGAACTGGCCGATGTAGAAGCTGCCATCTGAAAGGTTCAGTCGGCCCTGACCGGTGAAGCGCCAGTCGCTGAACTGGCCGATGTAGTGACTGCCGTCGGCGCCGATCAACTCGCCTTTGCCATTCAGCGAGCCTTCCTTGAACTGGCCGAGCCAGACATCACCGTCGGCGTTCTCGTAGCGGCCCTTGCCATGCAGTTGGTTGTTCTTGAAGCTGCCGACGTAAATGTCGCCTTCAGCGCTGTTGAATGTCCCGTTGCCTTCCAGCTGACCGTCCTTGAAATGCCCGGTGAACTGATTGCCGCTGGCGTCGCCACGCTGGCCTTCGCCGTTGGGTTTGCCATGGGCGAACTGGCCTTGATACGAGCTGCCGTCTTCGAGTTCCAGACGGCCGAGCCCCGAATATTGATCGGCCTTGAATTCGCCGCGGTAGGTCATGCCGTTTTCTTTGAGGGTGCCTTCGCCTTCGCGCCGACCCGCCTTGAAGCCGCCGGTGTAGCTGCTGCCGCTGGTGGTCAGCGTGCCCTGGCCGTCGAACAGCCCCAGGTTGAAATTGCCGCGATACAGCTCGCCGTTGCTGCCGTGCCATTCGCCCTGGCCGTGCCACTGGCCCTTGTCGAAACTGCCGGCGTACCAGCTGCCGTTCGGATAATCGACGCGACCCTGGCCTTGCAGCAATCCGTTGACCAGGTCACCGCGATAGCGGCCGCCGTCCGGCAGGCGCGCATCGGGCGGCAACAGCGATTCGCTGTCGCCGCAAGCGGTGAGCATCAGGGTCAAGGCAATGAGTGCAAGTGAGCGCATAGCGGGATCCGGGCAATTAGGCGACCGAGTATGCCGCAGCTCTATGACTGAGATATAGAGAGAGGTCGCGAAACAGCGTGAGCTGCTTCGCATCCGGGAGGGTTTACACGAAGCAGAGCGACAGTGGCTCGGCGATATAGGCCGGTTTTTCCGAACCTTCGATCTCGAGCGTGGCGGTGGCCTTGAGCAGCCATTGGCCGGGCTTCTTCTCGGTGACTTCGGTCAGATCGACCTTGAGGCGCACTTTCGAATTGACCTTGACCGGCTGAATGAACCGCACGCTGTCGAGGCCGTAATTGACCACCATCTTCAAGCCTTCAGGCAGGATGAGGATGTCTTCCATCAGTTTCGGGATCAGCGACAGCGACAGGAAACCGTGGGCAATGGTGCTGCCAAATGGCGTTTGCGCGGCTTTGACCGGGTCGACGTGGATGAACTGATAGTCTCCAGTGGCTTCGGCGAACAGGTTGATGCGCTCCTGATCGATAGTTAGCCATTCGGAACGTCCAAGTTCCTTGCCGACATAATCTTTGAGCTCTGCAACTGGAACATAGGGCATTGAGACTCTCCTTGGGTTCATCGGTTTTATAGTTTTGAGGTGGGGGGATTTGACCTCCCGGATTACCACTTTAGATCAACATGGCAAATTGCTCCGGTCAACTGACCATGCTTTTGGCGAATGCCGGTCTATAGCGTTGGCATGCTTATAATGCCGGGCGCGATTTTTCGGGGGAGAGGACGGATGTTGTTACGTGGCCTGACCTGGCTGGTGTTGTTCCAATTGCTGGGCACCGCCATCAACCATTTGTTTTTGCCGGTGCTGCCGGGGCCGATCATTGGCCTGCTGCTTCTGCTGGTGTTCCTGATCAGCCGTGGCCAGGTCGGCGAGCCGTTGAGCCTGGCGGCCGGCAGCCTGCTGCGTTACCTGCCGTTGTTGCTGGTGCCGCCGGCCGTGGGCGTGATGGTTTACGCCAAGGACATTGCCGCGGACTTCTGGGCCATCGTCGGCGCACTGGTGTTGTCGCTGCTGCTGTCCATGGCGTTCGCCGGTGTGCTGATGCAACGCATGGTCAAACGCCACGCGCACCGCGAGGACTCGCAATGATCTTCGACTGGCAGGGCGCCTGGGTGTCGGTGATTCATCATCCATTGTTCGGCATCGGCATCACCCTCGGCGCCTATCAGCTGGTGTTGGCGGCGTTCGAGAAAACCCGCTGGATTTTTCTGCAGCCGGTGCTGGTCTCCATGTTGTTGGTCATTGGCGTGCTGGTCGGCTGCGGCCTGACCTACGCCGAGTACCGCAAGAGCACCGAGATCCTCAGTATTTTGCTCGGCCCTGCCACCGTTGCGCTGGCCGTGCCGCTTTACCTCAACCTGCGGCGGATTCGGCAGTTGTTCTGGCCGATATTTACTACGCTGGTGATAGGTGGCGTGATTGCCACCGGCATGGGCGTGTTGCTGGGGTGGTCGTTTGGTGCCGAGCACATGATCCTGATGACCATGGCGCCGAAGTCGGTGACCTCGCCGATCGCCATGCTGGTGGCCGAACAGATCGGTGGCGTCGCGGCGCTGGCGGCGGTTTTTGTGTTGATCACCGGCGTGATCGGGGCGATCTTTGGGCCGAGCCTGCTGAACCGGCTCGGCGTCCACAGCCCCGAGGCGCGCGGCATGGCGCTGGGCATGACCGCCCATGCGGTGGGCACGGCCGTGGCGATGCAGGAAAGTGAAGAATGCGGCGCCTTCGCGGCGCTGGCGATGAGTCTGATGGGCGTGGCCACGGCGGTGTTCCTGCCGTTGGCGGTGTCGATGGTGGTGTAAGGAAATGTCTATGAACCTGCCGCTTTTCCCGCTGAATACGGTGCTGTTTCCGGGCTGCATCCTCGACTTGCAGATCTTCGAGGCGCGCTACCTGGACATGATTGGTCGCTGCATGAAACAGGGCGGCGGCTTCGGCGTGGTGTGCATCCTTGAGGGTGAAGAGGTCGGCATCGCCCCGTCAGGTTATGCGCTGGTCGGGTGTGAGGCGCTGATCACCGATTTCAAGCAGCAGGACAATGGCCTGCTGGGCATTAGGGTGCAGGGCGGGCGGCGTTTTCACGTGTTGCGCACCGAGGTTCAGCGCGATCAGTTGACCGTCGCCGAGGTCGAGTGGCTGGAAGACGAGCCAGAGCAACCCTTGCAGGATGAGGATGCCGACCTCGTCGCACTGCTCAAGGCCCTGGCCGAACACCCGATGGTCGAAGCGCTGAACATGGGCACCGAAGCGACCGGGCAACAGTCGCTGGCTAATCAGTTGGCGTACCTGCTGCCATTCGCCGAGGTGGACAAGATCGACCTGCTGCAACTCGACGATCCGCAGCAACGCCTGGATGCGATCCAGGCGTTGCTCGATGAATTGCAGGGTGAGTTGTTTGCTTAGTTGCATCTTGTAGTAACTTGGTAAGTGCGGAGTGTTGTGCTGAAGTTCCAACTTTATTAGATTTAGCCTTGTCCACATGATGTGGCTATTTAAACTAATTAAAGGAATTTTTACATGACTATTTATTCTTATGAGCATGCACTTTGGGAGGCTGTTGCGGTGGGGTATCTGCTTCAGAATCAATCCGGTGGTACTCGCGAGGAGGCCGCTGTATACGCAGGCAAATTGGCCGATGCGCTAGTGCTGGAGAAACGTAAGCGTGAGCGTGCTTGAGCTCGTTATACCTTGAGATGATCAGGTAGCGACAAAAGCCCTCGACTATTAGGTCGAGGGCTTTTTATTTATAAGCGGGAATGTGAGGTCGTTGTTGTATCGAGTGATATCGCAAAGTTCGGTGTCAGTAAGCGTACCGCAACATTGCATGGGGTAAATGCCGCAACGCGAAGAAGCCGAATAACACCACCATCGCCGGCAACACCAGCCACCAGACTTTGGGTGGCATGGCGTTGAGCGGCGTCTGGCGCTGACTCAACCCCAGGCTCGCCGCACACACGCACGCCGCCAGCATGGCGCCGGCCAGCACATCCGTTGGCCAGTGCGCGCCCAGGTACACGCGTGACAAGGCAATCGCCAGCGCCGGCAGGCAGCCCAGCAGCAACCAGGTCAGGCGCATCCTTGGCGGTTGTCCGCGACCGGCCAGCACGGCGAGCGTCAGAAACAGCGCGAAAGAGCCCGAGGCATGGCCGCTGGGCATGCTGTAGCTGGTAAGCGGGTCGCTCAGGACTTCCGGGCGCAACCGGGCGAAAAAGTGTTTGGTGAGCGTATTGCCGAGTGCGGTGACGAGCAGCGTGCTGCCGGCGAAAATCGCCTGGCGCCATTGCCGGGTCAGCAGCAGCAAAACGGTGAGCAGGGCGCTGAACAGCAGCATGTTGCGGAACTCGCCGATCAGCGTGAAAGTCACGGCGACTTCATCGAGCATCGGGCTGCGGTGTTCCTGCACCAGTGTCATCAAACCCTGGTCGAGAGCGGTGAGGTGCGGGTAACCGATAAACAATCCGGCCAGAATCAACAAGCTCATGCTGGCGATCAGTATCGTGGCCTTGCGATGACGGCGCAGGCTGCTGGTCGCGCTCAGGCCGATCATCACGGCGATGCTGCCGGCGACGATCCCGGCCTCAGGCCAGAAACCTTCCGGTAATGGCAAGCGAATCGCCGCGCCCGTGGCCCAGCCGGGCAGCAGGTAGGCGACGCTCCAGCCGGCAGTGGCCAGCAGGCTGACGGCGACGAAGCGCGGGAACGGCATGTCGAACATCCCGGCGACCATCGGCAGCATCGGCCTTAGTGGCCCGATGAATCGTCCGACCAGCAGGCTGGCTATGCCATAGCGCTGGAAGTAAGCCTCGGCACCGGCGATCCATTCCGGGTGATGGCGCAGGCCGGGCAGGCGCCGGATGTTCTGGTGGAAATGTCGCCCGACAAAGTAGGAAACGATATCGCCCAGCACGCCGGCAACGAATCCCAGCAGCAAGGTTTCGCTCAACGACAGTGCGCCGCTGCCGGCCAGCACGGCGACGGCAAACAGCAACACCGTGCCGGGTACGATCAGTCCGGCAATCGCCAGGCATTCCACGAAGGCCACGATGAACACCGCCGCAGCCAGCCATTGCGGGTTGACCGTCAGCCATCCGGTCACGCTATCGAGCCATGGGCCCATAAAAACAACTCCATTGAATAATCAATTGGCCTCAAGGGCCGAACACACTCTTCAAAACACTACAGACCCTTGTAGGAGCAAGCTTGCTCGCGATGGCGGAGTGTCAGGCAACATCTGCTTCGACTGTCAGACCGCTATCGCGAGCAAGCTTGCTCCTACAAGGGATTTTCATTGTTCAAGTGAGCAAAAAATAATCGCGACCTTCGACTTGCCCCCGTCGCAGCGGATTTCGCGTGCAATACGGCGCGTAAGCCGCATCGACGAAGCGGTACATCAGATGCTCATCGCGCCCATGGGGAATACCCAGGCGTGTGGTTTGAATGATGTGACCCGGTGCCGGGCCGACATCCTCCACCAGCAGCACCTCATGATCAAAACGCTTGGCGTCCCAGACCGGCACCTTCAAACCCAGCGCCTTGCACAACAGCGTTTGCCCGGCACAGAGTTTTTGCGACGGGCGAGGGCGGCCCTGGGCGTCGGGATTGTTCAGCAGCATCTGCGCCAGGCTTGCCGGGCCGCTCAACTCATCGACCCACGGATAAGCGGATTTGATCAAAACCGCATTGCCCGGACCTTGAGCGCTGAAATTCAGGGAATCACCGCCCCGGGCGTAATACATATAGATGTGGCCGCCATCCAGAAACAAAGCCTTACGCTTTTCTGTGTAGCCGAGAGAGGCATGGCTGCCTTTTTCTTCGAAGTAATAGGCTTCGGTCTCGATGATCCGGGCGCTGAGCCACAGTTCACCGACCCGATGCCGGATGACTTTGCCAAGTAAATCCCGGGCCAGCGTTTGCGCATCCCGGTCGAAAAATGCGTCCGGGAGCCCGGTGGGCAGGCCCGCAGCGGTCGCACGAACAGTCAGGTTGGACATGATGAACGGCATTTATCAAAGCTGATTGAGTCGTGATGATAACAATTTGCAGCTTAATCACGGCTGAACGTCGGCAAATTGCCCTCCATTTCGACCATCCGCCCGTCACCGCTGTTAGTCAGGGGACGCGACAGCTATAATCTGCCGCTTTCATCTTTGCCAAGATCACAGCAGACAATGACTGAGTCCGTTCTCGACTACATGACCCGCCTGGGTCGCGCCGCCCGTGAAGCGTCGCGCATCATCGGCCGTGCCAGCACCGCGCAGAAAAACCGCGCCTTGCAGGCGGCTGCCAATGCGCTGGATGCTGCGCGTGCCGAGCTGACGGCCGCCAACGAGCTGGATCTGGCGGCTGGTCGAGCCAATGGCCTGGAACCTGCGCTGCTGGAACGTCTGGCGCTGACCCCGGAGCGTATCGACGGCATGATCGTCGGTTTGCGCCAGGTTGCAGCGTTGCCGGACCCGGTCGGCGCCATTCGCGACATGAGCTTCCGTCCGTCGGGGATTCAGGTCGGCAAGATGCGTGTGCCGCTGGGCGTAATCGGGATCATTTACGAATCCCGGCCCAACGTGACCATCGACGCCGCCAGCCTGTGCCTGAAGTCCGGCAACGCGACCATCCTGCGCGGCGGTTCCGAAGCGATTCATTCCAACCGTGCCATCGCCGCCTGCATTCAACGCGGCCTGGCCGAAGCCGATCTGCCGGCCGCCGTGGTGCAAGTGGTCGAAACCACCGACCGTGCCGCCGTTGGCGCGCTGATCACCATGCCTGAATACGTCGACGTCATCGTGCCCCGTGGCGGCCGTGGCCTGATCGAACGCGTCAGCCGTGATGCGCGCGTGCCGGTGATCAAGCATCTGGACGGTATCTGCCACGTTTACGTCAGTGCCCACGCCGATCTGCCGAAGGCCCAGCGTATTGCCTTCAATGCCAAGACTTACCGTTATGGCATTTGCGGTGCGATGGAGACGCTGTTGGTGGATCAAACCGTTGCCAAAGATTTCCTGCCGTCGATGGCTGTCCAGTTCCGCGAAAAAGGCGTTGAACTGCGGGGGTGCGAGCGCACTCGGGCGATCATTGAGGCCGCAGTGGCCACTGAAGAAGACTGGCACACCGAATACCTGGCGCCGATCCTCTCGATCCGCGTGGTCGACGGGCTGGATCAGGCTATCGAGCACATTAATAAGTACGGCTCCCATCACACCGATTCGATCGTCAGCGAAAACCTTGCGGACACCCGGCGTTTCGTCGCGGAAGTCGATTCGTCGTCGGTTATGATCAACACCCCGACCTGCTTCGCTGATGGCTTCGAATACGGATTGGGTGCCGAGATTGGCATTTCTACTGATAAGCTGCACGCCCGCGGCCCGGTGGGTCTCGAAGGTCTGACCTGCGAGAAGTACATCGTGGTCGGTGATGGCCAGTTGCGCGGCCAGGCGTCGGTCTGACTTGGGCGACCTTAATCCGTCGGCCCCGGTAACCACCAGCGAACCTGCGCCTCGACGTATCGGCATGCTGGGCGGGACGTTCGACCCGGTGCACATCGGCCATTTGCGCGGTGCGCTGGAAGTCGCCGAAGCGCTGGCGCTCGACGAGTTGCGCCTGACACCCAGTGCCAGGCCGCCGCATCGCGGTACGCCGCAGGTGTCGGCGAAGGACCGACTGGCGATGGTCGAGTGCGCGGTGGCCGGTGTGGCGCCGTTGGTGGTGGACGCCCGCGAATTGCAGCGGGACAAGCCGTCCTACACCATCGACACCCTGGAACTGATGCGTGCCGAACTGGCCGCTGAAGACCAGGTTTTTCTACTTTTGGGCTGGGACGCATTTTGCGGCCTGCCCACTTGGCATCGCTGGGAAGAGTTGCTCCAGCATTGCCACATCCTGGTGCTGCAACGCCCGGATGCCGACAGCGAACCGCCGGATGCCTTGCGCAACCTGCTGGCAGCGCGCTCGGTGAGCGACCCGCTGGCCCTTAAAGGGCCGAGCGGACAGATTGCATTCGTCTGGCAGACGCCGCTCGCGGTATCCGCCACCCAGATCCGTCAACTGCTGGCCAGCGGTAAGTCGGTACGTTTCCTGGTGCCCGACGCGGTCCTGGCCTACATCGATGCGCACGGACTTTACCGTGCGTCGAACTGAAAAAGGGTGCGCTTCAAGGCACGTGAATGCGTGTAGCGAAGCGCCCGAACATACGAGCAAAACGAGTTTTATATGACTGACAAAGACGTAGCTAAAGTAAAGCGCAAAGGCACATTCAAGAGCGCCCCGCTGCCAGTAGAAGCTCCAACCGGCCCTGAGCTGGCTGGCGAAGCGCTGGTCAAGGTTGCCGTGGCAGCCCTGGAAGACGTGAAGGCCCAGGACATCCAGGTCATCGACGTTCGTGAAAAGCAGAGCATCACTGACTTCATGATCATCGCTACCGGTACGTCCAACCGCCAGATCGGCGCCATGCTGGACAAGGTCCGCGAAGCCGTCAAAGCCCAGGGCGTCAAGCCTTTGGGTGAAGAAGGCAAGGGCGACAGCGACTGGGTCCTGCTGGATATGGACGATGTCATCGTGCACATGATGACCGCCTCGGCTCGCCAGTTCTACGACCTGGAGCGCCTGTGGGCCGGTGCAGAGCAGAGCCGTTCGGCCAGCGCTGCGCATCACAGCCCGGAAAACACCCACGAGCATTTCACCAAGCTCAACAAAGACCAGCTGTAAGGGATTGCTGTGCGACTGCGACTGATCGCCGTCGGTTCACGCATGCCCAAGTGGGTGGAAGAAGGCTGGCATGAATATGCCAAGCGTCTTCCGTCCGAGCTGGCGCTGGAACTGGTGGAAATACCGCTCAACACCCGTGGCAAGAACGCCGACGTGGCACGCTTCATCCGTCAGGAAGGCGAAGCCATGCTGGCCAAGGTCGGGCCGAACGAGCGCGTTGTCACCCTCGAAGTCCACGGCAAGCCCTGGAGCACCGAGCAGTTGGCGGTCGAGCTCGATCGCTGGCGGCTGGACTCGCGCACGGTGAATTTCATGGTCGGCGGCCCCGAAGGGCTGGCGCCGGAAGTGTGTGCGCGGGCCGATCAGCGCTGGTCATTGTCACCGTTGACGTTGCCGCACCCGCTGGTGCGGATTCTGATCGGCGAACAGCTGTACCGTGCCTGGACAGTTCTGTCCGGTCACCCTTACCACAAGTAGTTCTGCCTCATGTCCCAGCCGATCCGCATCAAGGACCACGAAAAAGACGCCCGTCTGGTGCGTGGCCGCGTCGTGTTCGGGGCTATTGCAGTGGTGGTGCTGATCGGCGTGCTGATCGCTCGCCTGTATTTCCTTCAGGTGATCCAGTACGAGTACCACTCGACCCTGTCGGAAAACAACCGCGTCCATGTGCAGCCGATTCCGCCGACCCGCGGATTGATCTTCGACCGCAATGGCGTGGTGGTGGCCGACAACCGGCCCAGCTTCAGCCTGAGCATGACCCGCGAGCGTTCCGGCGACTGGCAGCAAGTGCTCGACGTGATCGTCGAAGTGCTGGAACTGACGCCCGAGGATCGGGTGATCTTCGAGAAACGCATGCGCCAGGGGCGTCGGCCATTCGAGCCGGTGCCGATCCTGTTCGAGCTGACCGAAGAGCAGATCGCCCGCATCGCCGTGAACCAGTTCCGCCTCCCGGGTGTGGAAGTGGTTGCGCAGCTGGTGCGGCATTACCCGCAGGGCGCGCACTTTGCGCACTCGGTGGGTTACATGGGGCGGATCAACGAGAAAGAGCTGAAGTCTCTCGATCCGGTCAATTACAGCGGCACCCACCACATCGGCAAGACCGGCATCGAGCGTTTCTACGAGCCCGAACTGCATGGCCAGGTGGGTTACGAAGAAGTCGAAACCAACGCACGAGGCCGCGTTCTGCGGGTGCTCAAGCGTACCGATCCGATTCCCGGCAAGGACATCGTCCTGAGCCTGGACATCAAGTTGCAGGAAGCGGCCGAAGCGGCACTCGGCGGTCGCCGTGGTGCGGTGGTCGCGCTGGACCCGAAAACCGGTGAAGTGCTGGCAATGGTCAGTCAGCCGAGTTTCGACCCTAACCTGTTTGTGACCGGCATCAGCTTCAAGGCTTATTCCGAACTGCGTGATTCCATCGACCGGCCGTTGTTCAACCGCGTGCTGCGTGGCCTTTACCCACCGGGTTCGACCATCAAGCCAGCGGTGGCCATTGCGGGCCTGGACTCGGGCGTTGTCACCGCGTCGACCCGGGTCTTCGACCCCGGCTACTACATGCTGCCCAATTACGATCACAAGTATCGCAACTGGAACCGTACCGGTGACGGCTACGTCGATCTGGACACGGCGATCATGCGGTCCAACGACACCTACTTCTATGACCTGGCCCACAAGCTGGGGATTGATCGCTTGTCGGCCTACATGGGCAAGTTCGGCATCGGCCAAAAGGTCTCGCTGGACATGTTCGAAGAGTCGCCGGGGCTGATGCCGTCCCGTGAGTGGAAGCGTGCGACCCGGCGCCAGGCCTGGTTCCCGGGTGAAACGCTGATTCTCGGGATCGGTCAGGGCTACATGCAATCCACGCCGCTGCAACTGGCCCAGGCCACGGCGCTGGTGGCCAACAAAGGCGTGTGGAACCGTCCGCACCTGGCCAAGACTGTCGAAGGCGAGCGGCCGAAGGATGACAATCCGATGCCGGACATCATCCTGCGCGATCCGTCCGACTGGACCCGGGTCAACCACGGCATGCAGCAAGTGATGCACGGTGCGCGCGGTACGGCGCGCAAGGCTTCGATCGGCGCGCAATACCGGATCGCCGGCAAAAGTGGTACCGCCCAGGTGGTCGCGATCAAGCAGGGCGAGAAGTACGACCGCTCGAAGGTTCAGGAGCGTCATCGCGACCACGCCTTGTTTGTCGGCTTTGCGCCGGCCGACGACCCGAAAATCGTGGTTTCGGTGATGGTCGAGAACGGCGAGTCCGGTTCAGGCGTCGCCGCGCCTGTGGTGCGTCAAGTCATGGACGCCTGGCTCCTCGACCAGGACGGCCGACTGAAAGCCGAATACGCCAGCCCTATCAGTGCGGAGGCTACGGCCCGTGAAGAGTAATTTCGATCGCATCCTCTCCAGCGAGGATGTGATGCGTCGCCGTGCGACGCTGTTGCAACGCATGCACATTGACGGACCGTTGCTGATCCTGCTGCTGACCCTCGCCGCCGGCAGCCTGTTCGTGCTGTATTCGGCCAGCGGCAAGAGCTGGGACCTGCTGGCCAAGCAAGCTACTTCCTTCGGCATCGGTCTGGTGTCGATGATTGTCATCGCCCAATTCGAGCCGCGCTTCATGGCCCGTTGGGTGCCGGTCGCTTATGTCGTCGGCGTGCTGTTGCTGGTGGTGGTGGACGTCATGGGCCACAACGCCATGGGCGCCACGCGCTGGATCAACATTCCGGGGGTGATCCGCTTCCAGCCTTCGGAGTTCATGAAGATCCTGATGCCGGCGACCATCGCCTGGTACTTGTCCAAGCGCACCTTGCCGCCGCAACTCAAGCATGTGGGCGTCAGCCTGTTCCTGATCGGTTTGCCGTTCATTCTGATCGTGCGTCAGCCCGACCTCGGCACTTCGCTGCTGATCCTGGCGGGTGGCGCATTCGTTTTGTTCATGGGCGGGCTGCGCTGGCGCTGGATCATCAGCGTACTGGCCGCCGCCGTGCCGGTGGCCGTGGGGATGTGGTTTTTCATCATGCACGACTACCAGAAGCAACGAATCCTGACGTTCCTCGACCCGGAAAGCGATCCGCTGGGCACCGGCTGGAACATCATTCAGTCAAAAGCCGCCATCGGTTCCGGCGGCGTGTTCGGCAAGGGTTGGCTGCTGGGCACGCAATCGCACCTCGACTTTCTGCCGGAAAGCCACACCGACTTCATTATTGCGGTGATGGGTGAAGAGTTCGGCCTGGTGGGCATCTGCGCACTGCTGCTGATTTACCTGTTGTTGATCGGTCGCGGGCTGGTGATTACCGCCCAGGCCCAGACATTGTTCGGCAAACTGCTCGCGGGCGCCCTGACCATGACGTTTTTTGTTTACGTTTTCGTCAACATCGGTATGGTCAGTGGCCTGTTGCCGGTTGTAGGGGTGCCGTTGCCGTTCATTAGCTACGGAGGAACTTCGCTGGTAACGCTGCTGTCAGCGTTTGGGGTTTTGATGTCGATCCATACCCATCGCAAGTGGATCGCACAGGTTTGAATAAGGTGAAGATTTCAATGCAAGTAATGCGTGGCTGGGCGACTCGATACGCGCCATGGGTCGGCCTGGTAAGCATCCTTGGCACAGCGCAGGACGCGTTGGCCGGCGATTACGAAGGCTCACCCCAGGTGGCCGGCTTCGTCGGTGAAATGACTCGCGACTACGGTTTTGCCGGTGAACAGCTGATGGGCGTGTTCCGCGAAGCCGAGCGCAAACAGTCGATTCTGGACGCGATCTCCAAGCCCGCCGAACGGGTCAAACAGTGGAAAGAATATCGCCCGATGTTCATCACCGATGCGCGCATCGCACGCGGCGTGGATTTCTGGCGGCAGCACGAGGCGGTACTCGCCCGTGCCGAGCAGGAATATGGCGTGCCGGCCCAGGTGATTGTCTCGATCATCGGCGTTGAGACCTTTTTCGGTCGAAATACCGGCAATTACCGGGTAATCGACGCCTTGTCGACCCTGGGTTTCGACTATCCTCCCCGTGCTGAATTCTTCCGCAAGGAATTGCGTGAATTCCTGTTGCTGGCCCGGGAAGAGCAGGTCGATCCATTGACCCTCAAAGGCTCCTACGCCGGGGCGATGGGCTTGCCGCAGTTCATGCCGAGCAGCTTTCGCGCCTATGCGGTGGATTTCGACGGTGACGGCCACATTAATATCTGGACCAATCCGGACGATGCCATCGGCAGCGTCGCCAGTTATTTCAAGCGTCACGGCTGGGTGGCCGGCGAACCGGTGGTCAGCCGCGCCGATGTGCGTGGCGATCAGGTCGACGAAGGTTTGACCACCGGCATCGAACCGACTAAAACCGTCGGGGAGTTGCGGGCTCTAGGGTGGTCAAGTCATGATGCGCTGCGCGATGATATGCCGGTCACGGCATTCCGCCTGGAAGGTGACAATGGCCCTGAATACTGGATGGGCCTGACGAATTTTTACGCAATCACGCGTTATAACCGCAGCGTGATGTACGCCATGGCCGTACATCAACTGTCTGAACAGCTGGTCCAAGCACGGGGCGTCAAGTAATGCGGGCATTGCCTATGAATAAACCCCTGAAGCTGATGGCATTCGCCGCGTTGGCAGTGCTGGTCGCCAGTTGTTCGACCAGCCGCGCACCGTCACAGAAATCATCCACCGCCGTGCGCTCGGCGCCGGGGCTGGACATCAACCGCGCCCACAAAGATGGCGCACCGTGGTGGGACGTCGACGTATCGCGCATCCCGGATGCCACGCCGACCCTGCACACCGGCCCTTACAAGGCCAACCCGTACACCGTGCTGGGCAAGACTTACTTCCCGCTGCAAGAATCCAAGACCTACGTCGCCTCGGGCACGGCGTCCTGGTACGGCACCAAGTTCCACGGCCAGAACACCGCCAATGGCGAGGTTTACGACCTGTATGGCATGAGCGCCGCTCACAAGACCTTGCCACTGCCGAGTTACGTTCGGGTGACCAACCTGGACAACAACAAGTCAGTGATTTTGCGGGTCAACGATCGCGGGCCGTTTTACTCGGACCGCATCATCGACTTGTCCTACGCTGCCGCGAAGAAACTCGGCTACGCCGAAACCGGCACCGCACGGGTCAAGGTCGAAGGCATCGACCCGCAGCAATGGTGGGCGGCCAAAGGCCGTCCGGCGCCTTTGATGCTCAACGAGCCGCAAGTAGCGCAAAATGCCGCGCCGACGATTACCGCATCGGCCGGCACGGTCGAGCAATGGACGCCGCCGCCGCAGCAACACGCCGCGGCCGTTGTGCCCGTGCAGATCGATGCAAAAAAAAACGCTTCTGTACCAGCCTCTGGCCAGTATCTGCAGGTGGGCGCGTTCGCCAACCCGGACGCTGCAGAACTCCTGAGATCGAAGCTCAGCGGGATGGTGAGCGCTCCGGTGTTCATCAGCTCGATCGTGCGTAATCAACAGACACTGCATCGGGTGCGCCTGGGGCCGATCGGCTCGCCGGGTGAAATCCAGCAAGTGCAGAACAGCGTGCGCCTGGCCAATCTCGGTTCGCCGAGCGTGGTCACCGCCGAGTAATACGTAGTACTTGATTGACGGTTCACTTGCGGTTTTGAGGGGTGGACCTGGTTGTTGGCTCGTTGAAGAACAAAAGCCCGGCAAGGGTACTGAGTGAACGACTGAACACGCGACAGCTCGTTAGAAGGCTGTCTGATTAGTTTTGCCTTCGGGCAGTTTCCATTAGCGATTTCGAGAGACGGATGAACATCACCACCTTTGCCAAACGCCTGTGCCTTCTAGTCCCGCTGCTCCTCTCGCCTGCCGCTTTCGCGGTCGAGATGATGCCGTCGCCGCCACAACTGGCCGCCAAAGCCTATGTGCTCATGGATGCCAGCAGCGGCAACGTGCTGGTCGAGAACAACGGTGACCAGCGTCTGCCACCAGCCAGCCTGACCAAGCTGATGACCGCGTACATCGCGACTCTGGAAATCCGTCGCGGCCAGATCGGCGAAAACGACCCGGTGACCGTGAGCGAAAACGCCTGGCGCACCGGCGGTTCGCGGATGTTCATCAAGGTCGGTTCGCAAGTGACCGTCAGCGACCTGCTGCACGGCATCATCATTCAGTCGGGTAACGACGCCAGTGTTGCGCTCTCCGAGCACATCGCCGGCAGCGAAGACGCTTTCGCCGACATGATGAACAAAACCGTGGCCGACCTGGGCATGACCAACAGCCACTTCATGAATCCGACCGGTCTGCCGAACCCTGAGCACTACTCGTCGGCTCACGACATGGCTGTGCTGGCTCGCGCGATCATCCACGAAGACCCGGCTCACTATGCGATCTACTCGCAGAAAGAGTTCTTCTGGAACGGCATCAAGCAACCTAACCGTAACCTGCTGCTGTGGCGCGACAAGACTGTCGACGGTCTGAAAACCGGCCACACCGACGAAGCCGGCTACTGCATGGTGTCTTCGGCCGTACGTGATGGCATGCGCCTGATCGCCGTGGTGTTTGGCACCAACAGCGAAGTGGCACGTGCGTCGGAAACCCAGAAGCTGCTGACCTACGGTTTCCGTTTCTTCGAAACCCAGACCTTCTATCAGAAAGGTGCCGAGCTGGCTCAGGCCCCTGTCTGGAAGGGCTCCACCAATCAAGTCAAGGCCGGCCTGGCTGAAGACCTGACCATGACCCTGCCAAAAGGCCAGCTGAAAAAGCTCGCTGCCAGCATGACCATGAACCCGCAACTGGTTGCGCCAATCGCCAAGGGCGACGTGATCGGTAAAGTCGAAGTCAAACTGGACGACAAGGTGGTGCACAGCGCTGACCTGATCGCTCTGGATGGCGTCGAAGAGGGTGGTATCTTC
This sequence comes from Pseudomonas sp. BF-RE-22, assembly GCF_019956155.1. Lineage (NCBI taxonomy): Bacteria > Pseudomonadati > Pseudomonadota > Gammaproteobacteria > Pseudomonadales > Pseudomonadaceae > Pseudomonas > Pseudomonas sp. BF-RE-22. Next base: position 140,223 of record NZ_JAHBDD010000087.1, read on the forward strand.
CGTCGCATGTGGGATAGCATCCGTCTATTCTTCTACGGCTTGTTCAACTGAATTAGTGTGCACCTGCATGGTCCCGCGCTCATCCGGCGCGGGGTCATGCCCGTCGCCACGGCTTACGCTTACGAGGCCGTTACGCCATGACCGATACTGAAGTAAAGGCGCCCAAGATCGAATTCCCCAACGTTGATTACCCGGTTAAGGTGATCAGCGATACCGGTGTTGGCAACAAAGACAGGATCATCGAGATCGTCAAGAAACACGCGACGATCAACCATGACCGTGTGGATGAACGCCAAAGCACCAACGGCAAATACACCACGATTCAATTGCACATCGTCGCCACCGACCAGGACCAGCTGTACAACATCAACAGCGAACTGCGGGCTACCGGCTTCGTGCACATGGTGCTGTGATGTCTGGCACGCTGGGCTTTCGCGAGCTCGGCCAGATGGCGTACGAGCCGGTCTGGCATGCCATGCAACGTTTCACCAACGAACGCGGCAGCGATGCCGCGGACGAAATCTGGCTGGTTGAGCACCCACCGGTGTTCACTCAGGGCCAGGCCGGCAAGGCCGAGCACTTGTTGCTGCCGGGGGATATTCCGGTGGTGCAGGTCGATCGCGGTGGTCAGGTGACTTATCACGGTCCCGGCCAGTTGGTCGCCTATCTGTTGCTCGATGTGCGCAAGCTGGGTTTTGGCGTGCGTGACCTGGTCACCCGCATGGAACTCTGCCTGATCGAGCTGCTGGCCAGCTACGGTGTGACGGCTGCGGCCAAGCCGGATGCACCGGGTGTCTACGTCGATGGGGCGAAAATCGCTTCCCTGGGTCTGCGGATCCGCCACGGTTGTTCCTTTCATGGCCTGGCCCTGAACGTGGACATGAACCTGGAACCGTTTCGACGGATTAATCCCTGCGGCTACGCCGGGCTGGCGATGACCCAGCTGAGCGATCACGCAGGATCGATTGAATTTGCCGAGGTAAGTGCCCGGCTGCGCGCGCAGCTCGTCAAACACCTCGACTATGCTGAGCAGACGACCCTAACGGGCGGAATCGACTGATATGACTACTGATGCAGTGCAAACCATGATCCCGACGCTGGATGTCACCGAGCGTCCGGCCCCGCGTGCCAAGGTTGAAGCCGGCGTCAAGCTGCGCGGCGCCGAGAAGGTTGCACGCATCCCGGTAAAGATCATTCCTACCACCGAACTGCCGAAGAAACCTGACTGGATCCGCGTGCGCATCCCGGTTTCCCCGGAAGTCGACCGCATCAAGGCGTTGCTGCGCAAACACAAGCTGCACAGCGTGTGCGAAGAAGCGTCCTGCCCGAACCTGGGCGAGTGCTTCTCCGGCGGCACCGCGACTTTCATGATCATGGGCGACATCTGCACCCGTCGCTGCCCGTTCTGCGACGTTGGCCACGGCCGTCCGAAACCACTGGACGTGAATGAGCCGGAAAGCCTGGCCATTGCCATCGCCGACCTGAAACTGAAATACGTAGTGATCACTTCGGTTGACCGCGATGACCTGCGTGACGGCGGTGCCCAGCACTTTGCCGACTGCATCCGCGAAATCCGCAAGCTGTCGCCGAACGTGCAGCTCGAAACCCTGGTTCCGGATTACCGTGGGCGCATGGACGTGGCGCTGGAAATCACCGCCGCCGAGCCACCGGATGTGTTCAACCACAACCTGGAAACCGTGCCGCGCCTGTACAAGGCTGCGCGTCCGGGTTCGGACTACCAGTGGTCGCTGACCTTGCTGCAACGCTTCAAGCAGATGATGCCGCACATTCCGACCAAGTCCGGCCTGATGCTGGGTCTGGGCGAGACCGACGAAGAAGTCATCGAAGTCATGAAGCGCATGCGCGAGCACGACATCGACATGCTGACCCTCGGCCAGTACCTGCAACCGTCCCGCAGCCACTTGCCGGTGCAGCGTTTCGTGCACCCGGACACCTTCGCCTGGTTCGCCGAGGAAGGTTACAAGATGGGCTTCAAGAACGTCGCTTCCGGTCCGCTGGTACGTTCCTCGTACCACGCCGACGAGCAGGCGAAGCTGGTTAAAGCTGAACTGATCTCGTCGTTGTAACAAAACGCCCGCAAGGCTTTTCAGCCTTGCGGGCATTTTTTTTGGCCGTGCCTACGGCAACTACAGTCTTTTCCTGCACGCTGTGGGGCGACTGTCCCTCTTCTGTTTATTCCCGTTCCTGACTACTGTGTGCAGAAGCTTTCGCGCAGGGAGATTCATGGATGACCGTTCGACCGACCCACACTCTTTTTCCCCATAAACCCGTTCCGGCCTTGCCCTCGCAAGGGCTGATCGGCGTCATTGCGCCCGCAGGCCCCGCTGCACTGGACACCGATAAGGCCATCAGCTGGATGCGCGCGCGCGGTTACGCGTTGCGGATTTTCCCAGGTGTGTATGAGCAGGATGGCTACCTGGCCGGCAGTGACGACGTGCGGCTCAATGACCTGCACGCCGCGTTCGCGGACAGCGAGGTCGATGCGATCATTTGCCTGCGCGGTGGTTACGGCACGCCGCGTTTGCTCGATCGCATTGATTTCGAACTATTGCAGAACAACGCCAAGCCGTTCATCGGCTACAGCGATATCACGGCGCTGCACCTGGCGATCAGCCGTTATGCCGGGTTCGTGACTTTTCATGGCCCGCTGCTCAACGCTGATTTGTTGGGGGACAAGCAAAAACCTACCGAGTCCTCGTTTTTCAACATGCTCAGGGGGCAGGTGAAGGCGGGCAGTGTGTTGACGCACCCGGTGGCTTACCCGTTGACCACAATCGAGCCTGGCATCGCTCACGGGCGCTTGCTGGGCGGTAACTTGTCGATGATTGCCGCGACCATGGGCACGCCTTATGAAATCGAGGCCGAGGGCGTCATCCTGTTTATCGAGGACATCAACGAGCCGTTGTACCGCATTGATCGGCTGCTGACTCATCTGCGGCTCGCAGGCACGCTGGGCAAGTTGCGCGGGGTTCTGGTGGGGGATGTGGCGGGGGTTGATTCGATTGCGCTGGAGCGGTTGCTCAAGCAGACGTTCGAGCCGTTGCGGATTCCGGTGTTGTCGGGGTGGCGCAGCGGGCATTGCGATCCGAACCTGACGTTGCCGATGGGGGCGCTGGTCCGGTTGGATGCGGGCAATAAGGAATTGGTGTTGGAGCAGGATGTAGTCATCAAGCGATAGTTCTACAGCGCCTGATAGTCAGTCTTCGCGGGCAAGCCTCGCTCCTACAGGTTATGCGCGAACCCTGTAGGAGCGAGGCTTGCCCGCGAAGCTTTTAGCGGTTTCTCAGGCCTTCGAGCAACTTGTGCGTCGGATACCCGTCCGCCGGCCAGCCAAACGACTGCTGGGCGCTGCGGATCGCTTTGCGGGTGTTGGCGCCGATGATGCCGTCGGCGGTGCCCGCGTCATACTTCTGCGCGCTCAACAGGTTTTGCAGCTCGATCCGTTCGGTACGGCTCAGCGGCAAATCATCCTTGGGCCAGGTGCCATTGATGAATCCCGCGCCATTGAAGCGTCCGGCCAACAAACTGACGGCCAGCGCATAGGACGACGAGTTGTTGTACTTGAGGATCGCACGGAAGTTGTCGAGCACCAGGAATGCCGGGCCACGATAGCCCGCCGGCAGCAGCAGGGCCGCCGACAGGTGTTCCGCACCGGCCGGAACCTGGCCGCCGTTAGGCAGCGTGACGCCCAATTGCTGCCATTCGGCGACGCTCTTGCGAATCGAGCCATCGGCCAGCACGTAGTTGAAGCTGCCCGGCAGCTGCACTTCAAAACCCCATGGCTGGCCTTTCTGCCAGCCAGAGCTTTGCAGGTAGTGCGCGGTCGACGCCAGGGCGTCGGCGGAGCTGCCCCAGATGTCGCGACGGCCGTCGCCATCAAAGTCCACGGCGTGGGTGTTGTAGGTGGTCGGGATGAACTGGGTCTGGCCCATGGCGCCGGCCCAGGAGCCGAGCATTTTCTCCGGCGCGATGTCGCCCTGTTGCAGGATCTGCAGGGCCGCGATCAATTGCGCGTGGGCGAAACCAGGGCGCCGGCCTTCGTAGGCCAGGGTCGCCAGGGAGTTGATCACCGACTTGCTGCCCTGAAACTGGCCGAAGTTACTTTCCATGCCCCACACCGCAACCAGTGCCTGACGATCGACGCCGTAGCGTTGTTCGATACTTTGCAGGATGTCGGCGTACTGGCTGACCAGTGCCTGACCTTTGCGCACGCGCAGCGGCGACAGGGCGCCATCGAGGTATTCCCAGACAGGGCGGGAAAACTCCGGTTGGCTGCGGTCGGCACGGATCACGCTGGTGTCCAGGCTGACATTGGCGAAGGCGCGGTCGAACAGGTCGGCGCGGATGCCGGCGGCCAGCGCATCCTTGCGGAAACCCGCCTGCCATTCGGCGAAGGTCTGGGTTGGCTGGATGTCGAGATTTTCACCGGTCGGCACCACGGGCGGGATCACCGCTGGGGCTGTCGCGACGGGAAGGGTCTGAAGCGGTTGGGCGTCGGCGGCGGTCGGTTTTTCCGCGCAGGCGACAAGCAGAACGAGGCTGGAGGCAGCAATCAATTGGCGCAAATGCCAACGACGGGAAATACAAAGGGGCATGCACGGGTCCAGGGAATACGGATCAGGTGCAGACCTTAACATGTTGAGCGATGGCTTGCCTTTCAGGCCGCCAGAAAGTAAGAAGCCTCCCAGTTGTCAGACTGGAAGGCTTCGCGGCGGTAGCTGCCTTTGCCCTTGCCGGCTCGTTCCTGACGGCTGCGGAACAGTGGCTGGGCGATGATGGATTTGGCCTTGTTGGGGCCATGTTTAGATGGCTTTTTGCTCATGATCAGATCTCTCGATTGAGTGGGGTTTTGCGGGGGGAAATAATCTGCCGAAGTTGGGGTTCTGTCTAGACCCCGCATTGCGTAGGACCTTTCGGACGCCATTCGCGGGCAACGACAATCTCTGCCCAGCCATCAACAACGACAACCGACTCAAACTCATCCACGGCGAACCCGCCGCCTGACCTTTGATCTGTGCGTCGATGCGCTGTGCTTCCAACAACAACTGTGCCCAGCGTTGCGCCGAGTAACGTTGCAAGGCTTTGCTCATCAGCGGTTTGCGTTTGTCCCAGACCGGCGGTCGGGCAGAGCTGAAGGCCTTGTCCAGCGGCACGCCCTGGCTGTATTGCAGCGAGAGGTTGGCCAGCAAGCGCAGTTCCCGGGCCAGCGCCCAGAGAATCACCGGCGGTTCGACGCCTTCACCGCGCAGCCCTTCGAGCATGCGCAGGGCGTGAGCGGCCTCGCCGTTGAGAATCGCATCGGTCAGGCCGAAGACATCGAAGCGCGCGCTGTCGGCCACTGCGGCTTGCACGGTTTCGACGGTAATCTGCCCGCCTTCGGCCATCAGCTTGAGCTTTTCGATCTCTTGCGCGGCCGCCAGCAAGTTGCCCTCGACTCGCGCGGCGATCAGTTCCACGGCGTCCTGGCTGGCGGACAGGCCGGCCTGGGACAAGCGCTGCCGGATCCAGCCCGGCAACTGGCTGGCGTCCACCGGCCAGATTTGCACGAACTGAGTGTGCTGGCCTTCGACCAGCGCCTTGCCCCACTTGGTTTTCTGCGCGCTGCCATCGAGCTTCGGCAGGCTGATCAGCAACACGGTGTCTTCGGCGGGTCGCGAGCAGTATTCGATGAATGCGGCTGCGCCTTTGTCACCGGGTTTGCCGGACGGCAGACGCAGTTCCAGCAGGCGTTTTTCAGCGAACAACGACATGCTTGCGCCGGCTTGCAGCAGCGTTCCCCAGTCGAAACTGGCTTCGGCGGCGAACACCTGGCGTTCATCGAAGCCCTGTTGACGGGCGGCTGCGCGAATGGCGTCGGCGGCTTCCTGACACAGCAGCGGATCATCGCCACTGATGATGTAGACCGGCGCGAGCGCACCTTGCAGGTGTTTGGCGAGTTGGGCGGGGGCGAGTTTCATAGGCGAGGGCAAACGGGGCGCCTGAGCGCCCCGTAAGTCTTATTGCTGCGGGATTTCGACAGGCGACTGACGCGGCGTTTCCGCTTCAGCCTTTTGCGTTGCTTCCAGTGCCGCGGCTTCAGCCTTGACCCTGGCTTCGGCGGTCTGTTGCAACTGATCCAACTGAGCTGGCGTGAGCTGTTGCAGACGGATCATCATGCGTTGAACCATTTCACGACGCGTGTCCTTGCGGGCATCGGCGGCTTCCTGGTCGGAGCCCACCAGGTTGTTGCCGTCGTGAATGAAGACTCGCTGCATTTCAATCTTGTCGCTCACCAGCAGCAGGTTGCCCTGACCCAGGATGACGTAGTCGACCACGGTAGTCAGCTCATACTCGCCAGTACGGCCGGCGCCTGCGTAGCTGAGAATGCGCTGGGATTCTTTTTCATCGGCCAGCACCAGTTTGTAAGGTGCGCCGCTGTGGACATTGATGCCGCTGTTTTTCAGCACCTGACGCATGAGCGTCACGGTTTCGCCGTAGGAATTGCGTGCGCTCAGGTCGATTTCCTTGATCGCCATTTCATAGGTGCCGGTGCCGCGCAGCTGGAAACCGCAGGCGCTCAACAGGACCGCGAGGCCCATCACCAGCAAATTGCGTTTGATCATCTTGTTGCTCCCCTTGAAACCATGTGGGCCGATCATGCGGCCCGAAAGGTTTTACTCGGCGCCAGGCTCACCTGGCGCCTGATCCAATTAGCTGGCGACGATATTGACCAGTTTCCCGGGCACTACGATCACTTTACGAATAGTCAGGCCATCGACAAAACGCAGCACGTTTTCGTTGATACGGGCAGCGGCTTCGATCTCTTCACGAGTCGCGCTGGCCGGCATTTCGATCTGGCCGCGCAGCTTGCCGTTGACCTGGATAACCAGTGTCAGGCTGTCCTGCACCAGTGCGCTGTCGTCCAGCACTGGCCAACCGGCGTCGATCACCGGATCGGCGTGACCCAGGCGATGCCACAGCTCATGGCTGATGTGCGGGGTGATCGGAGCCAGAAGCAGCGTCACGGTTTCCAGACCTTCGTGAACCAGCGCGCGATCCTGTTCGGTCGCTTGCGGGGCTTTTTCCAACACGTTCATCAGCGTCATCACCTGGGCGATGGCGGTGTTGAATTTGTGGTTCTGGCCAACGTCGTGGCTGGCCTGTTTGATGGCCTGGTGGATCGAACGGCGAATGACTTTCTGCTCGTCGTTCAGGCTGGCGATGTCCAGTTTGCCCGGCAGACCCTGAGTCACGTGTGCTTGAGCCAGACGCCAGACGCGCTTGAGGAAGCGGTGCGAACCTTCTACACCGGAGTCGGACCATTCCGCGCTCATGTCAGGCGGCGAGGCGAACATCATGAACAGGCGGCAGGTGTCTGCGCCGAACTGGTCAATCATCGACTGAGGGTCGACGCCGTTGTTCTTTGACTTGGCCATCTTCTCGGTGCCACCGATTTCCACCGGCAGGCCGTCGGCGATCAACTTGGCGCTGATGACCTTGGCCTTGCTGTCGCGTTCGAGTTCGACGTCCGCCGGGTTGAACCAGGTGTAAGCACCATTGGCTTCGCGACGATAGTAAGTCTCGGCGATCACCATGCCCTGGGTCAGCAGGTTCTTGAACGGCTCGTTGGAACTCACCAGGCCTTCGTCACGCATCAGCTTGTGGAAGAAGCGCGCGTAGAGCAGGTGAAGAATCGCGTGTTCGATGCCGCCGATGTACTGATCCACCGGCAGCCAATGGTCGGCCGCGGATTTCTCCACCAGGCCGCCTTCATAGTGCGGCGAGGCGTAACGGGCGTAGTACCACGAGGACTCGACGAAGGTGTCCATGGTGTCGGTTTCACGCTTGGCCGGTGCGCCGCATTTCGGGCAAGTGCACTCGTAGAACTCGGGCATGCGGGCCAATGGCGAACCGGCGCCGTCCGGAACCACATCTTCCGGCAGTACGACAGGCAGTTGGTCTTCCGGGACCGGCACGTCACCGCAGGTGCCGCAGTGGATGATCGGGATCGGGCAGCCCCAGTAACGCTGGCGGCTGATGCCCCAGTCGCGCAGGCGGAACTGGGTACGCGAGGCGCCGAGGTTTTTCTTGATCAGCGCAACTTCAATGGCGTCGAAAGCGCCTGCGAAGTCGAGGCCGTCAAATTCGCCGGAGTTGATCAGCGTGCCATGTTCGCCGTAGGCGTCTTGCCACGGCGCCGGGTTGGTGTCACCTGAACTGGTGCGCACCACCGATTTGACCGGCAGGTTGTACTTGTGGGCGAACTCGAAATCACGCTCGTCGTGCGCTGGAACCGCCATGACAGCGCCGTCGCCGTAGTGCATCAGCACATAGTTGGCGACCCAAACCGGCAGCTTCTCGCCGGTCAGTGGGTGCTCGACGAACAGGCCGGTCGGCAGGCCTTTTTTCTCTTGGGTGGCGACGTCGGCTTCAGCGACGCTGCCGCCCTTGCATTCAGCGATGAACGCTTGCAGCTCGGGATTGTTCTGTGCGGCCAGGGTGGCCAGGTGGTGTTCGGCGGCCACGGCGACGTAGGTCGCGCCCATCAGGGTGTCCGGACGGGTGGTGAAGACTTTCAGCGCGCCGGTTTCGCCGATGGAATCGACGTTGTACGGGAACTGCACTTCCATGCCGCGGGACTTGCCGATCCAGTTGCGCTGCATGGTCTTGACCTGTTCAGGCCAGCCCGGCAGATCGTCGAGACTCTCCAGCAGTTCATCCGCGTACGCGGTGATCTTGAAGTAGTACATCGGGATTTCGCGTTTTTCGATCAGCGCGCCGGAACGCCAGCCGCGACCGTCGATCACTTGCTCGTTGGCCAGGACGGTCTGGTCGACCGGGTCCCAGTTCACGGTGCCGCTCTTTTTGTAGATCACGCCTTTTTCGAACAGGCGAGTGAACAGCCATTGTTCCCAGCGGTAGTAATCGGGCTTGCAGGTGGTCACTTCACGCGACCAGTCCACCGCCAGGCCCAGGCTGCGCAGCTGGTTTTTCATGTAGGCGATGTTTTCGTAGGTCCACTTGGCGGGCGCTACGTTGTTCTTCATCGCGGCGTTTTCCGCCGGCATGCCGAAGGCGTCCCAACCCATGGGTTGCAGGACGTTCTTGCCTTGCATGCGCTGGTAGCGGGAGATCACGTCGCCGATGGTGTAGTTGCGCACATGCCCCATGTGTAGCTTGCCGCTGGGGTAAGGGAACATCGACAGGCAATAGAACGTCTCCTTGCCTGGCTGTTCACTGACTTCAAAGGACTTTTGCTCGTCCCAGAACGACTGGGCGGCGGCTTCGATTTCACGGGGCTGATATTGTTCGTGCATGGCTACTTTTGAACTGAATAGGGGTGGCCTAATCCTCTTCAATGCGACGCTGGACGGTGATCACGCCAAATCGGCGTTTCGGTGCCCAGACGAGCTGGAAGTGGAGTTACAGGAAGCGCCGTAGCATACATGACCGCACTCTACCGAGGGAAACCCTGATTACTGCCGCGCGTCTCGCAGAAATGGCTGCGAGGGCCGTTGGTCGCGGCGTTCAGCCGGTTTGTTCATGGAAGCTAAGCTCTAAATGGGGAGTGAGTCTTATCTTCAATGAGGTGAGGGATGGTTGAGTCACAGCAAAAAGTTACAAAACCGGAGTTGTACGAAAGACTGATCGATCGTCTGGGATTGGCCTTGGACGCGGCAAAAACCGCTGGCCGGTTGCGCGATGAACGTCCCCTGGAGCTGGAGCTGCGTGGCCTGAGCCCCGCAGAGTTTGAACTGGTCAAGGCGTATCTGGATCGCAGTGAACGTGAAACACACGGATGCTTGTCAGAAGCAGTGAAGCAACTCGACGCACCACGTTCGGCCAAGATCATCTGGCTCAAGGACAAGGCACCCGGCAAAGACGCGGTAAAGGTCCGGTCTCTGCAATTCAAGTAAGGGCACTTGAACCCATGGCGTATGGTTTTTTAAAGCATAGTCCTTTCGCATTTGTTGTCGCATTGCGTCAACCCACTTAGGCTTCGGGCATCTTCAGGAGATGCTCGATGCCTTTTCGTTACTTCGTTAAAAACCTTCTCATGCCGCCCGGCATTTTGTTGCTGTTGCTGGTGCTTGCCTGGTGGTTTCGCCGCTCAAGACCGCGCCTGGCCGGTGTGTGCTTTGCGCTTGGGGCGGGCGGCTTCTGGCTGATGAGCCTGCCGGTGGCTGTGCAATGGGGCGCCAAAGCCCTGGAGCGCGAGCCGCCGCTGGCTCGCGAGGAGTGGGCAACCCTGGCTCAGCGCGCCGACGCGATCATCGTGCTTGGTGCGGGGCGCGAACGTGGCGACCTGGCCTGGGGCGCCGACCAGCCGACCGGTGTCGCGCTGGAGCGCGAACGCTATGCGGCGCGGCTGGCGAAGGCGTCGGGCTTGCCGATCCTGACCAGCGGCGGATTGCATTACGGGACACCTCCGAGCGAAGCCAGGTTGATGGCCGATTCGTTGCGCGATGATTTCGGCGTGACCGTGCGCTGGCAGGAAGAGCGCAGCCGCACCACGTGGGAGAACGCTCTATTCAGTGCTGAGATGTTGCTGCCGCAGGGGATCAAGCGTGTTGTGGTCGTGACGCAGGCCTGGCATATGCCGCGGTCAGTCTGGAGTTTTCAGAAAGCCGGCTTTGAGGTGGTGCCCGCGCCGGTAGCGTTTCTGGGCGTGGACAATGCCCGGCCGCTGGGCGGCTGGATGCCGGAGTTCAAGTCGATCTGGCAGAGCGGGCAGTTGTTGAATGAGGCGGTGGGGCAGGTGGGGTATTCGTTGTTTTACCGATAACCCAAAGCTCACCCATTTCCTGTAGGAGCGAGCTTGCTCGCGATGGGCGTGAACGATGACGCGTGTTTGCGGGAAACAGGCGCCGCTTTCAAACTCATCGCGAGCAAGCTCGCTCCTACAGAGATTCAGACGGTTTTGGCCATCCGGTTCGCGACCAGCGCCCAGCCGAACAACAACACGCACACGATGATCAGCGGCCACGAACGCCATTCAAGATACGGTGTCAGGTTGTGCATTGGCACCACTTCGCCATACAGAATGCCGCGTTCGAACTGTGGGATCTGGACAGTGATCTGCCCAAACGGGTTGATCAGGCCGGTGACGCCGTTGTTGGTGGCGCGGATCATCCAGCGACCGGCCTCAAGTGCGCGCATCTGCGCCATCTGCAAGTGTTGCAGCGGGCCGATGGAAGTGCCAAACCAGGTGTCGTTGCTGATGGTCAGCAACAGATCGCTGCGAGCGGCAAGGCTGGCGGCGAATTCCGGATAAACCACCTCGTAGCAGATGAACGGCGCAATCTGATAACCCTTGGCTTGCAGCATCGCCTGATCGGCGGGGCCGCGGGCAAAGTCCGACATCGGCAAATCGAAGAAGGCGATCAGCCCGCGCAGCACTTCCTGCAACGGTACGTACTCACCGAACGGCACCAGTTTCTGCTTGAGGTACGTGCCATCGCCTTCACCCACTACGGTAATGCCGTTGTAGAAGCGCTTCTGGTGGTGGACTTCTTCACGGATCGGTACGCCGGTAATCAGCGCGCTCTTACGTTCCGCGGCGAAGTTTCCCATCATGTTCAGGTAGCCCTGGGCGGATTCCTTGAGCACCGGGACGGCGGTTTCCGGCCAGATCAGCAGGTCGACCGGTTTGGAGCTGAAGCTCATGTCGCGGTACAGCGCCAGTTGCGCATTGAGCTGCGCCGGGTCCCACTTCATGCTTTGTTCGATATTGCCTTGAATCGCCGCGACGCTCAGCGGCTCACCGGCCGGGGTGGTCCAGGCATGGCCCTTGAGTGCGATGCCGGCGACCCAAGGGCCGAGCAACAGCAATACGCCGGCGGCGATGAAGGCTTTACGCCCCGCTTTCACCAGGCGCAAGGCGTTGTAGATCAGTGCGGCGGTCAGGGCCAGGATGAAGGAAATCAGCCACATCCCGCCCACCGGGGCGAGTCCGGCCAACGGGCCGTCGAGCTGGCTGTAACCGGAGTAGAGCCACGGGAAACCGGTCAGGAACCAGCCACGAAACGCTTCCTGGCCGACCCACAACGCCGCAAATGCCAGGGCATCGGCCAGCGGCGCCTCGTTGCGTCGCAGCCAGCGCGCCCAGATCCAGGCGGGCAGGGCGAAAAACCAGGCAATCGCTGCGGTGAAGAGCAGCATCAGGAACCCGGCCAGCAGCACGGAAGCGCCACCGAAGTTGTGAATGCTGTAGTAGATCCAGCTGGTGCCCGCGCCAAACAGGCCAAAACCGAAACACCAGCCACGGCCAAGGGCCTGACGTGGGTTCAGTTCGCGCAAGCCGGCATAAAAGAACCCGACCGCCAGCAATGCCAACGGCCAGATATCGAACGGCGCCAGGGCCAGGGTGGTGAGTGCGCCGGCCGCCACGGCCAGCAGGTTACCGGGCCAGCCGGGGCGGGTTACGCGGAGCATGTCAGTCCTTAACGGGCAATTGGAGTCAGGCGCAAAAGGTGGATTCGACGGCTGTCCGCATTGAGGATACGGAAGCGGTAAGGGCCGATTTCAGTGATTTCGTTGCGTTTTGGCAAGTGCCCGAACGCGCTCATCACCAGGCCGCCAACGGTGTCGAATTCGTCGTCGGAGAACTCGCTGTCGAAGAATTCGTTGAAGTTCTCGATCGGCGTCAGGGCCTTGACCAGGAAATCACCGCTGGGCAGCGGCTTGATGTAGCTGTCTTCCTCGACGTCATGCTCGTCCTCGATGTCGCCGACGATCTGTTCCAGCACGTCTTCGATGGTCACCAGACCCGCCACGCCGCCGTATTCGTCGATGACGATGGCCATGTGGTTGTGGTTGGCGCGGAATTCGCGCAGCAGCACGTTCAGGCGCTTGGACTCGGGCACGAAGGTGGCCGGGCGCAGCAGGTCCTTGATGTTGAAGCTGTCACCGTTCTCCCTGAGGATCAACGGCAGCAAGTCCTTGGCCAGCAACACGCCCATCACGTCATCGTGGCTTTCGCCAATGACGGGGTAACGGGAGTGGGCCGAGTCGACCACGGCGGGCAAAAACTCGCGGGGTGTCTGGGTTGCCTTGATGCTGATCATCTGCGAGCGCGGGACCATGATGTCCCGTACTTGCAGGTCTGCAACCTGGATGGCGCCTTCGACGATGGCCAGCGCTTCGCTGTCCAGCAACTTGTTTTGATGTGCATCGCGCAGGAGCTCCAACAGCTCCTGACGGTTCTTCGGCTCGTGGGCAAAAGCCTGGGTGAGCTTACCCAGCCATGACTTCTGCCCGTTGCTCGATCGATCTTCGCTCATAGCGATTACTCTGAATCCTTTGTTGTAACGATAGGGGATGTTTCTGTTTCGTCGTCCGCGTACGGGTCGGGATAGCCCAACTCAGCAAGCAACGTTCGTTCCAGTGCTTCCATTTCTTCGGCTTCGTCGTCATCTATATGGTCGTAACCCAGCAGATGCAAGCAGCCGTGAATGACCAGATGTGCCCAGTGGGCCTTGGGTTCCTTGCCTTGCTCGGCGGCTTCGCGCTCGACCACCGCCACGCAGATCACCAGATCGCCCAGCAGCGGGATGTCGAGAAACTCGTCAGGCACATCGGCAGGAAACGACAGCACGTTGGTGGCGTAGTCCTTTTGCCGCCAGGTGTGGTTAAGCTCGCGACCCTCGGCTTCGTCGACCAGGCGAATGGTCATTTCGGAGTCGGCGGTGCGCTGGCGCAGGGCCAGTTCGCACCATTGGCGGAACTCGGCTTCACTTGGCGCAGATGCTTCGGTGGCCAGTTGCAGATCAAGCTCAAGCATCGCGGCGGCTGTCCTTTGGTGTTTCGTCTGCCCCGCGATTCTCGAAGCGCTCGTAGGCTTCGACGATCCGCTGCACCAGTGGATGGCGCACGACGTCCTTGGGCATGAAATGGGTGAAGCTGATGCCCGGCACGTCTTTCAGCACTTCGATCACGTGGTGCAGCCCGGACTTGGTGCCTTTCGGCAGGTCGACCTGGGTGATGTCACCGGTGATGACCGCTGTGGAACCGAAGCCGATCCGGGTCAGGAACATCTTCATCTGCTCGACGGTGGTGTTCTGGCTTTCGTCGAGGATGATGAAGCTGTTGTTCAGCGTGCGACCGCGCATGTAGGCCAGCGGCGCGACTTCGATCACCTGGCGCTCGATCAGCTTGGCGACGTATTCGAAGCCGAGCATTTCGTAGAGTGCGTCGTAGAGCGGACGCAGGTACGGGTCGATCTTCTGCGACAGGTCGCCGGGCAGGAAGCCGAGTTTTTCGCCCGCTTCAACCGCCGGGCGCACCAGCAGGATGCGGCGGATCTGCTCGCGTTCCAGCGCATCTACCGCGCAGGCAACGGCCAGGTAGGTCTTGCCGGTACCGGCCGGACCGATGCCGAAGTTGATGTCGTTGCCGAGGATTTCCTTCACGTAGCGCAGCTGATTCAAGCCGCGAGGGCGAATCATGCCTTTTTTGGTGCGCAGGGCCACGGAAGGTTCGGACGGCGAAACGTTGTCCAGCTCTTCGACGGCCGATTCCTGCAGGAACAGGTGAACCATGTCCGGCGACAGCTCGGTACCCTTGGTTTCCCGGTACAGGCGGCGCAGGAGGTTTTCCGCGGAGGTGGTGTGTTTGGGGTCGCCGATCAGCTCGAACTGATTTCCGCGGTTGCGGATTTCGATGGTCAGGCGTTGCTCGATCAAGCGCAGGTGTTCGTCGAACATCCCGCACAGATTGGCAAAGCGGCGAGCCTCAAAGGGCTCGAGGATAAAACGATGTGGTTCTATGGGTGCGTTCAAGGTCGTATTTAGCCGCCCTGGGGCAATTAAGATGAAATCAAGGATAACGCCAGTGAGGCGGGTGCGAAAGCTCTTAAATATCTCGACCTGACACACCTCGATTCTGTAGGAGCCGGCTTGCTGGCGATGAACGATAACGCGGTTTGTCAGGCAGACCGTGGTGCGGCCTTCGCGGGCAAGTCGGATCGCCGCACCGCTCGCTCCTACAGGTTTTGTGGTGTCATTGAATTAGAGAGCCGCGCAGCGAGTGCGGTTGTGCCGCATCGATGTGCACGTCGGCAAACTGACCTATCAGGGTTGGATTGTCGCAGCGGAAGTTGACGATCCGGTTATTTTCGGTCCGGCCCTGCAGCTCGCCAGGGTCTTTTTTCGAGTAATCGGTCACCAGGATCCGCTGGACCGAACCGACCATTTGTCGGCTGATCTCGAAACCTTGCTGGTTCAGGCGATGTTGCAAGGCGTTCAGGCGTTCTTTTTTCAGTTCTTCCGGCGTTTCGTCGGCCAGATCGGCCGCCGGCGTGCCTGGGCGCTGGCTGTAGACGAACGAATAGGAGAAGTCGAAACCGACGTCTTCGATCAGCTTCATGGTCTGTTCGAAGTCTTTTTCGGTCTCGCCCGGGAAGCCGACGATGAAGTCCGAGCTGATGCAGATCCCCGGAACGGCGGCGCGCAGCTTGCGCAGTTTGGATTTGTATTCCAGCGCCGTGTGGTTGCGCTTCATCGCCGACAGAATGCGGTCCGAACCCGATTGCACCGGCAAGTGCAGGTGTTTCACCAGTTCCGGTACTTCTGCGTGGGCCTGGATCAGGCTGTCGGAGAACTCCAGCGGGTGGGAGGTGGTGTAGCGAATCCGGTCGATGCCATCGACAGCGGCGACTACGCGGATCAGCTCGGCGAGGTCCGCCAGGCGACCATCGTGAGTGGTGCCGCGATAGCCGTTGACGTTCTGGCCCAGCAACGTCACTTCACGCACGCCGTTCTCGGCGAGGTGGATGATCTCGGCAATCACGTCATCGAACGGGCGGCTGACTTCTTCGCCGCGGGTGTAGGGCACCACGCAGAATGTGCAGTACTTGCTGCAACCTTCCATCACCGACACATAAGCGCTCGGGCCATCGATGCGCGGCTCGGGCAGGTGGTCGAATTTTTCGATTTCCGGGAACGAGACGTCGACTTGCGGCAGCTTGGTGGCGCGTGCGGCGTCGATCATTTCCGGCAGACGGTGCAGGGTTTGCGGGCCGAACACCACGTCGACGTACGGTGCGCGATCGCGGATGGCGGCGCCTTCCTGGCTGGCGACGCAACCGCCGACGGCGATCACCATCTCCGGGTTCGCCAGTTTCAGTTCGCGCCAGCGGCCGAGCTGGGAATACACCCGGTCCTGGGCGCGTTCGCGGATCGAGCAGGTGTTGAGCAGGATCACGTCGGCGTCTTCAGCGCGAGCGGTGACTTCCAGGGCCTGATGTTCACCCAGCAGATCAACCATGCGCGAGCTGTCGTACTCGTTCATCTGGCAACCGTGGGTTTCGATGTAAAGCTTCTTGGCCATGGATACAGTCATCACGTGATTCAAAGAACCGCGCATTATAGGGAACATGTCCCAAGGTTCCTACCGTTGCGCGTCCGGTGGCTATGCTATAGTTCGCGCCCTCATTTTTATCCCCCGATGTGTTGCTCGCCCACCATGACCAAACGTGAAGCTCCAATCTACAAGGTGATTTTCCTCAATCAGGGCCAGGTGTACGAAATGTACGCCAAGCAGATCTATCAAAGTGATCTGTGGGGCTTCCTGGAAGTGGAAGAGTTCGTCTTTGGCGAGCGCACGCAAGTGGTCGTCGACCCGAGCGAAGAGAAGCTCAAGGCTCAGTTCGAGGGCGTGGTGCGCAGTTTTGTGCCGATGCATTCGATCGTGCGCATCGACGAAGTCGAGCGTCTGGGCACCCCGAAAATCAGCGAAGCCCGTGGCGCGGTCGGCAATGTGATGCCGTTTCCGATGCCGATGCCTGAGAAGTAAGGCTCAAGACCGGGTCGCGCCCTTCGCGGGCAAGCCTCGCTCCTACAGGTTATGTGTGCGCATAAGACCTGTAGGAGCGAGGCTTGCCCGCGAAGGGGCCAGAAAGATCGAGGCAGAAATCAGGGAAGCGGCGAGAAAGGCGTACGCCCATCGGCGCTCTGCAATTCCATCAGGTACTTGCGGAAGATCTGCCCAAGCACCTGGGTCGCCACTTCAAGCTCTTCACGCGGCATCTTCTCGGCGACTTCATCCGCCGTATCCAGCGCTTCTTCCGCACCATTGACCGCCGCCATTTTCAGCACGATGTACGCCTGAACGTTATTGGCCGGTACACCTTCGCCGTGGAAGAACATGGTGCCGAGTTTGAATTGCGCCTGGGCATGGCCTTGCAGCGAGGCCTTTTCGAAGTAATCCAGGGCTTTTTTCAGATCGCGCGGGGTGTTTTTGCCGTCGTAGTAGAACTCACCCAACTCGTATTGCGCTTGCGCATCCCCTTCATCCGACGCTTTCTGACAGGCGGCGAGCGCCTGTGCCAGGTCTTGCGGCTGGGTATTGAGGGTGCAGCGACCCATCGCTGGGATTAACAACGAGTTGCCGCCTGCTTGTGCGAGCGCGAGCAGGGGCTGAAGGAGCAACAGGCAGCCCATTGCAAGGGCGCGGCCGGTGCGGTTCATGGGAATCGACTTACCTCTGAAGGGCGCGCGGACCCAACGAGGGGATCCAATAAGCGCGCATTATGAAATAAGCAGGGCCAACCTTACAAAGTCTTTACTCGTTTTTCTGCTGCACGGGGAATATATCGCCCACTTTACGGGGGATTATTGGCAGGTGAGTAGGAAAAGAGGCGGGAATGTAGGTGAAAGCTGACGCTGGCAATCGCCAACGTCAGCGGCACAACGTTATTTCAATGCAGCGAAAGCGCGCTCGGCGGCATCCAGGGTCAGTTTCAACTCGGCTTCGCCATGGGCGATCGAGGTGAAGCCGGCTTCGAATGCACTTGGCGCCAGGTACACGCCACCTTCGAGCATCAGGTGGAAGAAGCGGCCGAACAGCTTCGCGTCGCTGGCCATCACGTCATCGAAGGTGACGATGTCGTCGGCGCCGCTGAAGTACAAGCCGAACATGCCACCGGCCTGGGTGGTCACGAACGGAATGCCGGCAGCGTCGGCGCGCTGTTGCAGGCCATCGAGCAGGCGGCTGGTGTAGTCGCTCAGTTCGGCGTGGAAGCCTGGGCGGCTGATCAGGCGCAAGGTCGTCAGGCCGGCCGCCATTGCCAGCGGGTTACCCGACAAGGTGCCAGCCTGGTACACCGGGCCCAGTGGCGCGATGTGCGACATGATTGCGCGTTTGCCGCCGAAGCAGCCAACCGGCATGCCACCACCGATGATCTTGCCGAATGTGGTCAGGTCTGGCGTAACGCCGTAATGCGCTTGAGCACCGCCGAGGGCAACGCGGAAACCGGTCATCACTTCGTCGAAAATCAGCACCACGCCGTGCTTGTCGCACAGGGTCCGCAGGCCTTCAAGGAAGCCCGGTGCCGGCGGTACGCAGTTCATGTTGCCGGCCACCGGCTCGACGATGATGCAGGCCACGTCCTGGCCCACTTCAGCGAGCATGGTTTCTACGGCGTCGATGTCGTTGAACGGCAGGGTCAGGGTGTGTTTGGCGAAGGCCGCCGGTACACCGGCCGAGCTCGGCACGCCTTGGGTCAGGGCGCCGGAACCTGCTTTAACCAGCAGGCTGTCGGAGTGGCCGTGGTAGCAGCCTTCGAACTTGATGATGCTGTCGCGACCGGTGAAACCACGGGCCAGGCGAATCGCGCTCATGGTCGCTTCGGTGCCGGAGCTGACCATGCGCACCATTTCCATCGATGGCACGATCGAGCAGACCAGATCGGCCATCTCGGTTTCCATCTCGGTCGGGGCGCCGTAGGACAAGCCGTGTTCCAGCTGCTTGCGTACCGCGTCCAGCACGTCCGGATGGCTGTGGCCGAGGATCATCGGCCCCCAGGAGCCGACGTAATCCACATAACGCTTGTCGTCTTCGTCGGTGACGTAGGCGCCTTCAGCGTGTTTGAAAAACAGGGGAGTGCCGCCAACGCTCTTGAACGCGCGAACAGGCGAATTCACGCCACCGGGAATGTGTTTCTGGGCATTGGCAAACAGCGTTTCGGAACGAGACATGATGGGGCTCTCAAATCAGATTTTTAGTAATTCGTTGAATGCGCGGGCGCGACGGGTCACTTCAGCCGTGCTCTCGGCGCCAAACAGGCCGTGGACCACCGCCAGCAGATCGACCCCGTGGGCCACCAGCGGGGCGGCGTTTTCCAGGGTGATGCCGCCGATCGCGCAGATCGGCAGGTGCAATGTGCTGCGGGCCTGGTCGAGCAGTTCGAGGCTGCAAGTCGGGGCGCCGGGTTTGGTACTGGAATTGAAGAAACGGCCGAAGGCGACATAACTGGCGCCTTCTTTGGCCGCTTGTTCGGCGAGTTCGAGTTGCGCGTGACAGGTCGAGCCGATGATCGCCTGGCGACCGAGCAACGCACGGGCCGGGGTCAGCGGGCCGTCGGTCTGGCCCAGGTGCACGCCGACGTTCAGGCGTGCGGCCAGTTCGGCATCGTCATTGATGATCAGATGGGTCTTGTAGCGTTCGCACAAATCACGCAGGGCTTCAGCTTCACGCAGACGGCGGGCCTCGTCGCTGCTCTTGTCGCGGTATTGCAGCAGGGTGACGCCGCCTTCCAGCGCCGCCTCCACGTACGAAAGAAATTTACCGGCCAGTAACTGGCTGTCGGTAATGGCGTACAGGCCACGTAGTTTCATCGGGCAAGCCTCATGGCGTTACGAACAGAAATCCAGTGGCAGGCGGCGCGGCACGAACTGGCCTTTGCCCAACTGCTCGGCATCGCGCAGGGTGCGCCACGTGTAGTTAAGCGCGCTCTGCACGGCACTGATGAGGTTTTCACCCTGGGCCAGACGACCGGCGAGGGCGCTCGCCAATGTGCAACCGGAACCGTGGTAACTGCCGGGCAAGCGCTGGCAGGTATAGGTTTCGCGCAGACCGTCGCGGCTGTACAGGCGATTGTGTATTTCGTGTTCATCACCGTGGCCGCCGGTGATCAGCAGGTGTTTGACGAACGGCAGGAGTTTTTCAGCGCACTCGTCGGCGGTGCCTTCTGGCAGTTCAGCGAGGATGCGGGCTTCGGGAAGGTTAGGGGTGGCGATGATGGCCAAGGGCAGCAAGCGTTCGCGCATGGCGTAGCCGACTTCGTCCTTGCCCAGTCGTCCGCCACCGCCGGCGCGCAGCACCGGGTCGCAGACCATCGGCAAATGCGGGTGTGCCTGAAGCAGTTCGACGACGGTGTCGACCATTTCCAGGGAACCGAGCATGCCCAGCTTGACGGCGGCGACTTCGGAGTCGTTGAGCACGGCGTTGGCCTGAGCCAGCACCCACTCACGGTCGAGGACGCGGAAATCCGTGACGTTGACCGTGTCTTGCACGGTCAGGGCGGTGACGGCCGGAGCCGCATGACATCCCTGGGCAAGCAGGGCTTCGATATCTGCCTGCAAGCCGGCGCCACCACTTGGGTCGTGGCCGGAGAGACAGAGGACAACGGGGCGAGAGCTGTAGATATTCATGGTGCGCGAGCTTACCACCAAACATCGATTTTCGGGTGCAGTGCCCGCCAGGTCTGCCGATAGAGTGTCATGGGCAGGAAATGCAGTCGTCCGGGATTGTCACAATCTGACCGAGCAAACAGCTCTGGCTCTATATTCTTCTCTGGAACACCCGTTCTAGAGCCTTTCCAAGAAAAATTTCAATGGTGTTCAATGGCCATCAACGGCTATTCTAGAGTGGATCCAAACCAATAACAGGTAATGCCGGTTTTACGTCTACTCAAAAGGAATGAGGGGCTTCCTGAGATAACCGGACAGGCCACGCTGGGGCTTAAATGCGCTATTTGCTGATGTTGCTGTTTTGCTTGCCCCTCATGGCAAGCGCAGTCGAGTTCGATGAGTTCACTCAAAGCCTGCCCTTGGGCCGAACCCTGCAAGTGTTCGAAGACGCCGATGGTCAGGCGAGCATTGCCGATATCCGCGCGCAAGCCGCTGCCGGACACTTCAAGCCCCATGACAAGGCCACGCTCAACGCCGGTTACTCGCGTTCGGTGTTCTGGCTGAAAATCGACCTGCATTACCGCCCGACCAATCCCGCTGCACAGCGGACGTGGCTGCTGGAACTGGCCTATCCGCCCCTCGACCACCTTGATCTGTATTTGCCTGATGCCGGCGGTAGCTATCAATTGGCCCGTCAGACCGGCGACGCCTTGCCGTTCAGCAGTCGCGAGATTCGCCAGAACAACTACCTGTTCGATCTGAACTTCACGCCCGACCAAGCGCAAACCGTGTACTTGCGCCTGCAAAGCGAAGGGTCGATCCAGGCGCCGGTCACGTTGTGGTCGAGCACTGCGTTTCTTGAAGAACAGCCGGTGCGGCTATATGTGTTGGGCCTGATTTACGGCGTGTTGCTGGGGATGCTGGTCTACAACCTGTTCATCTACCTCAGCGTGCGCGACACCAGCTACCTCTATTACATCTTTTATATTGCCTCGTTCGGCCTGTATCAGCTGTCGGTGAATGGCGCGGCCGTAGAGTATTTCTGGCCAGACAACCCGTGGTGGGCCAACGCCGCGACGCCGTTTTTCATTGGTTGTGCAGGGCTGTTCGGCAGCCAGTTCGCCCGCAGCTTCCTGCAAACGGCGACCCTCAGCCGCTGGCTCGATCGCTTGCTGCTGGCGTTGATTGCGTTCAGTGCGGTCGTCGTCGGGTTGTCATTGATGACCAGTTACGCCCTGGCCCTGCGCCTGGCGACGACGCTGGCCCTGTCGTTCACCGTGGTGATTTTCGCCGCAGGGTTTTTCGCCTGGTGGCGCGGCTTGCGGGTGGCGCGCTATTTCATCATCGCCTGGTCGGCGTTTTTGCTCGGCGGCATCATCAATACGATGATGGTGCTGGGTTACCTGCCGAACGTATTCCTGACCATGTATTCCAGCCAGATCGGTTCGGCCATCGAGGTGGCGCTGCTGTCCCTGGCCCTGGCCGACCGCATCAACGCCATGCGCGAGCAACAGGCGCAAACCTTGTTCGATGCTGGCCAGAAGCTTGAAGTGCTCAACCAGCAACTGGCGCACAGTAACAAGCTCAAGGATGAATTCCTCGCCACGCTGACCCACGAATTGCGCACCCCCATGAACGGCGTGATCGGTTCGCTGGAATTGATGCAAACCGTCGAGATGGACCCGGAGCTGGAGCAATACCAGCAAACGGCCGCCGGTTCGGCGCGCGACATGATGCGCATGGTCAACGGCATTCTTACCCTGACCGAATTGCAGGCCGGCAAGCTCAAGGCTTCGGCGTCCACCTTCAGTTTGCGCAGCGTGGTCGATACCTTGCGCGTGCAGTTCGAAGGCAACGCGTCGGGCAAGTCGCTGGACTTCAAGGTCGAGGTGACACCGGGCCTGCCGGACCGCTTGTACGGCGATAACGTCAAGTTGGCGCAATGCCTGGAATGCCTGCTGGATAACGCGATCAAGTTCACGCGAGTGGGCGGGGTGGCGCTGCGGGTCTCGGGTAAAAACGCGGAGCCCGGCAAGCTGGCATTGTCCTTTGCGGTGATCGACACCGGCATCGGTTTCACCGATCTGGGCGAGGCGACGCTGTATCAGCGGTTCTTCCAGCTCGACGGCTCGATGACCCGTGAATATGGCGGCCTCGGTGTCGGCCTGGCGATCTGTCGACAACTGGTCGACCTGCTCGGCGGGAACCTCACGCACCGCTCCGAACCTGGTCGCGGCAGCCGCTTCCAGCTTGACGTCGAGTTTGAATTGCCGGTGGTCGAGCGCGTGACAACGCCATTGATGACCCGGGAATTCCCGCGTCTGCGCTTGCCTCAGGACTGCACGGTGCTGCTGGTGGACGACAACAGCATCAATCAATTGGTGATGCGCGGCATGTTGCTCAAGCTCGGGTTTCGGGTCCGTACGGCGGATAACGGGGTGGCCGCGCTGGAAGTCCTGCAGCGTGAAACCTTCGACGCCGTACTCCTCGATTGTCAGCTACCGCCCCTCGACGGGGAGTCTGTCTGCTGCCAGATCCGGGACTTGCCGGGTTGTGCCGAATTGCCGGTGTTCATGATTGCCTTGAGCGCTGATCGGGAGCGTTGCCCAACCGGTGCACTGATCGATTACTTGAGCAAACCGGTGAAATTCGAAGACTTGCAGGCCGCGTTGTATCGACGCGTGCTTTGTCCAAAACAAGGCGAAAGCGCCGACAGTTAGGCGGATATGCCACTTTGTTCGGCCTCGGGGCAGTGCTTAACTGAACTCCTTGGCTGACCAAAGGAGCCCCGTCATGAACCTGCATCAGTTCGCCGAAACCCACGAAGTCACCAACCAGCCGCCGTCGCTGGACGGCGCCAACCTGTATCGCATCGACCTGCCTTTGCAGGAGTGGTCGCAGCGTTTCGGGGCCGGTTGGGCCGAGTCGCGGATCGACACTTACGGCGCGCTGGCCGGCGGGCCGCTGATGGAAGCGGGGTTCCTGGCCAACCAGAACAAACCGGTGTTCAGCAGCCACGACCGCTACGGTCACCGCATCGATCTGGTGGAATTTCACCCGGCGTATCACGAGCTGATGCGCACGGCGATCGAGCACGGTTTGACCTCGCTGCCCTGGGCGCATCCACAGGACGGCGCCCATGTCGCCCGCGCTTCCATGACCTACCTGCACAGCCAGGCCGAAGCCGGCAGCGGTTGCCCGCTGACCATGACCTTCGCCAGTGTGCCGGCGATGCGCTTGCAACCCGATCTCGCCCGGCAGTGGCTGCCGAAAATCCTCGCCACCGAATACGACCCGCGCAATGTCGGCATGGCCCACAAGGCCGGTGTCACCATTGGCATGGCGATGACCGAGAAACAGGGCGGCACCGATGTGCGGGCCAACACCACCAAGGCGTATCCGGTGGGTGCCAGCGGACCGGGCCAGGCCTACGAACTGGTGGGCCACAAATGGTTCTGTTCTGCGCCGATGTGCGATGCCTTCCTCACGCTGGCCCAGACTGACAAAGGTTTGACCTGCTTCCTGTTGCCGCGCCATCGCCCGGACGACACGCGCAATCAGTTCTACATCCAGCGCCTGAAAAACAAACTCGGCAATTGCTCCAACGCCTCCAGCGAAGTCGAGTTTCGCGGTGCACTGGCGTGGATGGTCGGTGAAGAGGGGCGCGGCGTTCCGACCATTATCGAAATGGTTGCCATGACCCGCTTCGATTGCATGGTCGGTTCCAGCGCCTTGATGCGTCAGGCGCTGACCCAGGCCAGTCATCACTGCGCCCATCGCAGCGTCGGCGGCAAGCTGCTCAGCGAACAACCGTTGATGCAGAACGTCCTCGCCGATCTGGCTTTGGAGAGCGAAGCCGCGTTGGCGTTGAGCCTGCGCATGGGCAAGGCGCTGGATCATCTGGATGACGGGCACGAAGCGAAATTCGCCCGCCTGGTGACCGCCGTGGGCAAGTACTGGATCTGCAAGCGCGCGCCCGCGATGATCAACGAAGCTGCCGAATGCATGGGCGGTGCCGGGTATGTCGAAGACAGCATCCTGCCGCGCTTGTACCGCGAGGCACCGGTCAATTCGACGTGGGAAGGCTCCGGCAACGTGCAATGCCTGGATGTGTTGCGGGCGCTGTCGAAAGAACCGGGTGTTCTGGATGTGCTGTTCAGCGAGTTGGGCGATGGTCACGGCGACAAGCGGCTGGCCGCGCACATCAGCCAATTGCAGGCGGCGTTCAAGGACACCAGCGACATTCAGTATCGTGCGCGGCAGCTCACCGAAGACATCGCGTTGGGGCTGCAAGCCAAACTGTTGCTGGAGGCCGGCAATTCGGCGGTCAGCGATGCGTTCATCGCCAGCCGCCTCGGCGACGCCGGTCGCGTATACGGTGCGTTGCCGCGTGGGCTGGATGTCGAAGCGATCGTCGCCCGCTCGACCCCATCTATGTAACCAACACCGAACCCCTGGGGGAGCGAGACCGGCTTGCCGGCGATGACGGACTCTCAGCCAACAACATTGCTGAATGTTGAACCGCTATCGCCGGCAAGCCGGTCTCGCTCCCACATTGGATCTACTGTGGACTTGGCATTTGTGTAGCCACCACTGTTCCCGTGAAGCGACGATGCAGGCAAGATGAAGGCCTGCAAGTCAGAACACAGGATGCTGATCGTGACCGAAGCTTTTATTATCGTTCAAACCGCCGAGCAAGCCGTGGACCGGCTTGCTCACTTGCACAATCGCGCAACCACCGCACTGAGCCAGGCGCTCAAGCGTTACCTCAAGGATCGAGTTGAACCGGACGCCGAACAGCGTGCGATGTTTCGTTATCCTGAACTGCGTCTGACCTACCACTGCCAGGGCGAAGTCCCGCAAACCACCCGCGCCTACGCCAAGGTGCAGTTGCCGGGGACCTACAGCGTCACCGTCACCCATCCGGCGGCTTTCCGTAAATACTTGCTGGAACAGCTCGTACCGTTGATGCACGACTTCACCGTGACCGTGGAAGTCGGCATCAGCCAGCAGAATATTCCTTATCCGTATGTGGTCGAGCAGGGCGATGAACTGGCCGGCTCCGGCGTGACCGCGGCCGTGCTGGCGCGGGTGTTCCCGAGTACCGACCTGTCGGCCGCCACCGATGGCATCGCCGACGGTTTGTACGACTGGGAAAACACCGACCCGCTGCCGCTGGCCCTGTTCGACGCCGCGCGGGTGGATTTCTCCCTGCGCCGCCTCGTGCATTACACCGGCAGCGACTGGCGCCATGTGCAGCCGTGGATTCTGCTGACCAACTACCACCGCTACGTTGACCAGTTCATTGTTCATGGCCTCGAGCAGTTGCGCAGCGATCCGCGTTTCGTGCGCATGGTGCTGCCGGGCAACGTGATCATCGAAAAGAGCATGGATCACGGCGAAGCGTCGGCGATTGCGGCCGGCGTGGTCTGGCATCGCTATCAAATGCCGGCCTATCACCTGATCGCCAGCGACGGTCATGGCGTGACTCTGGTGAACATCGGCGTCGGCCCGTCCAACGCCAAGAACATCACCGACCATTTGGCGGTATTGCGTCCGCATTGCTGGCTGATGATCGGTCACTGCGGCGGTCTGCGTCAGTCGCAGACCATTGGCGATTACGTGCTGGCTCACGCCTACATGCGCCGCGACGGGATTCTCGATCGGGTCGTGCCGCCGAACATTCCGATCCCGGCCCTGGCCGAAGTGCAGATGGCGTTGCAGCAAGCGGCGGCCAACATCACTGGCGAAAAGGGCGACGAGCTGAAGAAACGCCTGCGCACCGGCACCGTGCTGACTTACGACGACCGTAACTGGGAGTTGCGCTGGGCCCAGGAGCGTCCGTTGATCAACCTGTCCCGCGCCGTGGCGGTGGACATGGAAAGCGGCACCATCGCTGCGCAAGGTTATCGCTTGCGGGTGCCGTACGGCACATTGCTTTGTGTCTCGGACAAACCGCTGCACAGCGAAATCAAGCTGCCGGGTTCGGCCAACGCCTTTTATGAGCGCGCGGTCAGCCAGCACTTGAAGATCGGTATCGAGGCGGTGGACTTGTTGCGCACCGAACTCAACTCGTTGCACTCACGCAAACTGCGCAGCTTCGACGAGCCGCCGTTCCGGTAATAGTTGTCATGGTCATTTGGCGGTCAGGGCACTAGCATTAGCAGCCCTGACCGTTAGATGTTCTCTTCGCCATGTCCCGTCCCCAACGTCCCGTTTCTCGCCGCCCTGGCGCGAACACCCCGCCATCAGCCCCGCGCCGTGTCGCCAAAGCGCCCCCGGCCGAGCCGAAGCTGATTCTGTTCAACAAACCGTTCGATGTGCTGACGCAATTCAGCGACGGCGAAGGGCGGGCGACGCTCAAGGATTTCATCGAGATTCCCGGA
This sequence comes from Pseudomonas sp. BF-RE-22, assembly GCF_019956155.1. Taxonomy (NCBI): domain Bacteria; kingdom Pseudomonadati; phylum Pseudomonadota; class Gammaproteobacteria; order Pseudomonadales; family Pseudomonadaceae; genus Pseudomonas; species Pseudomonas sp. BF-RE-22. The sequence goes on from NZ_JAHBDD010000087.1 coordinate 167,020, forward strand.
ATCTATCCGGCGGGCCGTCTGGATCGCGACAGCGAAGGGTTGTTGCTGCTGACCAACGACGGCCAGCTCCAGGCGAGGATTGCCGACCCCAAGCACAAACTGGCCAAGACGTATTGGGTGCAAGTGGAGGGCGAGCCGAGTGCCGAGCAGTTACAGCGTTTGCGTGATGGCGTCGAGCTGAATGACGGTATGACCTTGCCCGCGCAAGCGCGGCAACTGGATGAGCCGCAACTGTGGCCGCGGAACCCGCCGGTGCGCTTTCGCAAAAGCGTGCCGACCAGTTGGCTGGAACTGGTGATTCGCGAGGGGCGTAACCGTCAGGTCCGGCGCATGACCGCAGCGGTCGGCTTGCCGACGTTGCGCCTGGTGCGAGTCAGGATCGGCGACTGGTCGATCGAAGGGCTCGATCAGGGTCAGTGGAAAGAAGTGCCGGCGCGCTTATAACGTGCCGGATTCGATCAGGCCGATCACCACGCTTTTGATCACGAACGCGGCCACGCCCAGACCGAGCACGAAGAACAGGATGAACGAGCCAAAGCGCCCGGCCTTGGATTTCTTTGCCAGATCCCAGACGATGAAACCCATGAAAATGATCAGAATGCTGACCAGTCCGGTCATCATCCACTCTTCGAATACTGCAGGATCCATCGGACATCTCCAGCGGGGGCGGGGCTAAAAGGCGCTGGAGTATACGGCATGAGGGATTGGCGCGGCATTGACCTGCGGCAGCGTGTCGCAGCTATTCGTCGCCTTTGCCGGCCCCTTCGCGGGCAAGCCTCGCTCCTACAAAGGCTCGCGCAAAACCTGTAGGAGCGAGGCTTGCCCGCGAAGGCGTCGTCAGCTACGCAGATGAGTCAGCGGCAGTTCGGTGCTGTTGAGCACCTGGTTCAACACAAAACTCGACCGCACACTCGTCACCCCTTCAATCCTTGTCAGGTGCCCCAGCAGCAATTTCTGATAGTGATCCATGTCCGGCACCACCACCTTGAGTTGATAGTCCGCATCCATCCCCGTCACCAGGCTGCATTCAAGCACTTGCGGCAAGGTGCGAATCGCCGCTTCGAAGTTCTCGAATCGCTCCGGCGTATGCCGGTCCATGCCGATCAGCACGTAAGCCGTCAGGCTCAGGCCAAGCATTTTGCGATCCAGCAGGGCCACCTGGCGGGTGATGTAGCCGTCGTCTTCCAGTTGCTTGACCCGGCGCGAGCACGGTGAAGGTGACAGGCCGATGCGTTCGGCCAGCTCCTGGTTGGAGATGCGCGCGTCGCGCTGCAATTCCGCCAAAATGCTCAGGTCGTATCGGTCGAGTTTGCTCATCAATCAGGCCTTTGTCATATCGATTGCGGCAGATTATCTATCCAGGGTTAAAAATTGCGCAAGTCATGTTTATTTGAGCAATCTTCGCAATCCTCTGCCGGCGCCCCAGGCCTATTCTTATCACCAGAATCACTGCTCGGACAAACAGTCCACAGCGGCTCGCCCAATCAGGCCAGTCGCGGCCGCCACCCCCACCGGGGATGTGCCGGCCCCCGAGCTGCACACTGTCCAGAAGACGGCGTGAGGTGAGCCGACGTCATAAGCGTCGAGCACGGACGAAGTTCTCAAAGGGAGGCCGACGGGTCTCCCTTTTCTTTTGCCCGCAATTTTTCACCCGCCCTCAATAAATAAGTTGCGCGACTGATAACCTGTTGCAGAACCGGCCTGTGCTTTCCCAGTCTTACGTACAGGCCCTAACCCGCAGTGAGGAAAAGCATGAAGTCGCGCATCTGGCGTTTGGCCGGTGTTGGTTTGCTGTGTGTCAGTGTCACTGCGCAATCGCTGGCCGATGAGCCGCAGAACCGGGGTCCCGACAATGGACAACGCGGTGACGGTCATCAGGGCAACAATCAGGGCCGTGGCGGCAACAATCAGCCGCGTCCGCAAAACAACGACATCATTCGTGGCGACAACAGTCGTCAGTTCGAGAACAACGGCCAGTCGCGCAATGGCGGGCAGTGGCAAAACAATCAGCCGCGAGACAACCCGCCGCGCGACTTCAACAGTCCCGTCCGGCCGCCACCGCCGCCGCCACAATTGCCGGCCAACGACCTGCCGATCCAGGGCCGGCCCGACACCGTGCGCCAGACCCAGCAGCCGCAACGTGGTTACTATCAGGACATCCCGCGAAACAATGGTTACAACCAGCAATGGCAGACCGGCGGGCCGGGTTCACGTCCCGACGATCATCATTGGGCCGGTCGCCCGAATGGCCACGGTAACGGTTGGGGGCCAGGCCCGCAGTACCGTCCCGGGCATGTGATCGACCGCTTCCCGGACCGCGACTATCGCGTGCCGTATCGTGGGCAGGATTATTTCTTCTCCGGTGGCTACTGGTATCGCCCGCTCGGCCCGCGTTATGTCGTGGTGCAGCCGCCGCGCGGGATTCGCGTCAGCTACCTGCCTGATTACGCCCGTGAAGTGTGGATCGGCGGCGCGCTGTTGTTCCTGGCGGCGGGCTCGTACTACGCCTATCAGGAAAGCACTCAGGATTACGTGGTGGTCGAGCCGCCCGTGCAACCGCAACCGACCGGCAATGGCTATGACGTGGTGGCGTATCCCGCCAACGGGCAGTCGCCACAGCAGGTCAATCAGGACGGCTACGAGTGTTATCAATACGCAGTGCAGCAGAGTGGCTTCGATCCGCGCACGGCCACCTACCAGCCGGATCCGTCGGTGGTGCAAGCCTACCGCCAGGCCCAGGGCAACTGCCTGAGCAGTCGCGGGTATCAGGTGAGTTTCTGATTTGCCCTGGCAGCCTTCACCACTTCCTGCGGGTCGGCGTGCACCAGCACCTCGGCTCGCGGGTACGCCGCGTGAATTGCATCGGCCGCCTGATCGCTGATGCCGTGAGCGACTGACAGGGTCAGCTCCCCCGGCAATTCCAGGTGCAATTGCACGAACCATTGGTTGCCGGACACCCGTGTGCGCAGGTCATGCGCGCCCAGCACCCCCGGTACGCTGCAGGCCAGTTCGAGCATGTGTTGGCTGACGTCTGGCGGCAATTCCTCGTCCATCAGCACCTTAAAACTTTCCCGGGCGATTTGAATGGCGCTCCAGAAGATGTAGGCGGCGATCCCCAATCCAAACCACGCGTCCATCTGATGCCAGCCAACCCCGGCAAGCACCAGCGCAACCAGAATGCTGCCATTGAGCAGCAAGTCCGAACGGTAATGCAGGGAATCGGCGCGCACCGCGTTGGAGCCGGTGGCCTTGACGACCCGATGCTGCAACATCAGCAGGACCAATGTCAGCGCCAGGGAAAACACGATCACGCCGATGCTGATCCACGGCGCACCCACCGGTTCCGGATGCTTGAGCCGATCAAACGCCTGCAACGCAATCAGCACCGCACTGCCACCAATGAACAACGCCTGCGCCATGCCCGCCAGCGATTCGGCCTTGCCGTGCCCGTAACGGTGATCTTCATCGGCGGGGCGCAAGGCGTAATGCACTGCCAGCAGGTTGAGCAGCGAGGCGATACCGTCGAGGGCCGAGTCGGTCAACCCGGCGAGCATGCTCACCGAACCGCTCAACCACCACGCGATGGCTTTGGCGACGATCAACGTGCACGCCACCGCCACCGAGGCACGGGTCGCCAGCCGCAGCAGGCGGGCGTGTTCGGAGCTGGAAATCATAAGTGCGGCTATTCCTTTATGTGCACGGATTACGCGGCAGGTTGCAGGCCGAGCAAGGCCAGTTGCTGAGTGCTGCCCTTGTGTTGAATCAAACGTGGATCGTCCAGCGGGAAGCTGCGGCCCAGTTCGGTTTCAAGAATAGTCTGCAATTTGTGGGTATCGACCTTGCCGTCGGCACCGATCGCTTCCTTGAGTTTTTCCGGTGCCACCTGCGCGGTCTCGCCCGGTGCGTAGTAGATCGCGCCGGTGGCGAAGTCCACGGCAAACGCGATCAGGCCGGGGATGATGTAGAACAGCAGGCCCACGGCATCCAGCGCGGCGATGGCCGGGTCAATCTTGCCTTCGATCTGCCCGCGGCGATCAGGGTAGAAGATCGATCCGCAAGCGGTTACCTGGGTCAGCAAGGTGGCAACCAATACACCGCCAATCAGGCGAAAGGGAACACGCATATGAAATCTCCTGGGTAATTTCAAAACGAAAGGGCGTCTCTATGAATTAGGACCCTGATAAACGCCGAGCAGTTCGCCGTTATACTCGGCCCTCTGTTTGGGAGCCAGCATGATTTCTTTGCCGATTGATGAAGTTTTACCCGCCCTGCGTGAAGCCTTGGCGACACGCCACGAAGCCGTGCTCGAAGCACCGCCCGGCGCCGGTAAAACCACCCGTGTTCCATTGGCCCTGCTCAACGAGCCGTGGCTGGCCGGGCAGACCATTCTGATGCTTGAACCGCGTCGGTTGGCTGCACGTGCGGCGGCGGAGCGCTTGGCCAGTGAGCTGGGCGAGAAGGTCGGTGAAACCGTCGGTTATCGCATTCGGCTGGACAGCAAAGTCGGGCCCAGGACGCGGATTGAAGTGGTCACCGAAGGCATCCTCACCCGGCGCTTGCAGGATGATCCGGCGCTGGAAGGCGTGGGCTTGCTGATCTTCGACGAATTTCATGAACGCAGTCTTGATGCCGATCTGGCCTTGGCCCTCAGCCTGAATGGCCGGGAACTGTTCCGCGATGATCAACCACTGAAGATTCTTTTGATGTCGGCCACCCTTGAAGGCGAACGCCTGGCCGGGTTGCTCGATGACGCGCCGATCCTGCGCAGTGAAGGGCGCATGTACCCGGTGGCGATGCGCTGGGGCCGACCGTTCCAGCCCGGTGAATTCATCGAGCCGCGCCTGGTGCAAACCATCCTCGAAGCCTTGAACGATGAAACCGGCAGCCTCCTGGTGTTCCTGCCGGGGCAAGCGGAAATCCGCCGGGTGCATCAACAACTGGCCGATGCGCTGGGCGAAAACACGCAGGTGTTGCTCTGCCCGTTGCACGGTGAACTGGACCTCGCCGCGCAACGTGCCGCGATTGATCCAGCCCCGGCGGGCAAACGCAAAGTGGTGCTGGCGACCAACATCGCCGAAACCAGCCTGACCATCGACGGCGTGCGTGTGGTGATCGATGCCGGGTTGGCACGAGTGCCGCGTTTCGATCCGGGCAGCGGCATGACCCGCCTCGACACGCAGCGCATCTCTCGCGCCAGTGCCACGCAACGTGCGGGGCGGGCAGGGCGGCTGGAACCAGGCGTGTGTTATCGCTTGTGGTCGCAGGATCAACACGAGCAACTGGCGGCGTATGCCAGTGCGGAAATTCTTTCGGCGGACCTTGCCGGTCTGGCGTTGCAGCTCGGCCGCTGGGGCGTGACACCGACGCAGCTGGTGTGGCTCGACGTGCCGCCCGCCGCCGCGTATGCCCAGGCTCAGGACTTGCTTGATCGCCTCGGCGCACTGGACGGTGAGTCGCTGACCCGCCACGGTCAGGCCATGGCCGAACTGCCGGCGCATCCGCGCATCGCTCATTTGCTGCTGCGCGGTCAGGCGCTGGGCTTGGCTGACATGGCGTGCGATGTCGCAGCGTTGCTCGGCGAGCGGGATATTTTGCGCGGTGCCGGCGCCGATCTGCACAGTCGACTGGTGCTGTTGTCCGGCGAAGAACGTGCCGCACGTGGTGCTCAGGGCGGTGTTCAGCGAGCGCGGCAACTGGCGCGTCAATACCGTGGTTATCTGCGTGGCAAGGCGTCGGAGCCGGTCAGCGATCCGGAGCACCCGCGCTGGCTCGGCGCCTTGCTGGCGCTGGCCTATCCCGACCGTGTTGCGCAGCAACGTCGAGCGGGTGGTGCGGAATATCGCCTGGCCAACGGCCGTGCCGCGTTGTTCGCCGAAGCCGACAGTTTGATGAAGCAGCCGTGGCTGGTAATCGCCGATCTCGGCAGTCGTCAGGGGCAGCGTGAGGAGCGGATTTATCTGGCGGCGGATTTTGATGCGGCGTTGTTCGAATCGGTGCTCGCCGAACAGGTGCGGGTGGTCGATCAGCTGGATTGGGACGAGCGTGAAGGCGTGTTGCGCGCCGAGCGTCAGCGCAAGGTTGGCGAGTTGATCCTCAGCCGTGAACCGTTGACCGGGCTCGATGAAACCGCGCGCAGTCAGGCGTTGGTGAATCTGGTGCGGCGCAAGGGGCTGGAGCTGTTGCCGTGGACGCCGGAGTTGCGTCAGTGGCAGGCGCGGGTGGCGTTGTTGCGGCAGTTGGACCTTGTCGGCAAGGGCGAGAGCGAGTGGCCGGATGTCAGTGATGCTGCGCTGCTCAAAAGCCTTGAGCACTGGTTGATGCCGTACCTGGGGAAGGTTTCGCGGCTCAGTCATTTTGCCAATCTGGATCTCTCAAGCATTGTTCATAACCTATTGCCGTGGCCGCTGCCGCAACGGCTCGATGAGCTCGCACCGCATCATTTGAGCGTGCCGTCGGGATCGTCGATTCGTCTGGATTACAGCGAGCAGCCGCCGATTCTGGCGGTGCGGTTGCAGGAGTTGTTCGGTTTGGCCGAAACCCCGCGCATCGCTGGCGGGCGGCAGGTGGTGAAGTTGCATCTGTTGTCCCCGGCGCGGCGGCCGGTGCAGGTGACGCAGGACCTGGCGAACTTCTGGCGTAGCACCTATGCCGAGGTGAAAAAGGATCTGAAGGGGCGGTATCCGAAGCATTACTGGCCGGATGATCCGTTGGTGGCCGAAGCGACCGCACGAATCAAACCCCGGAAGTGAGGTGCCCTCCACTGTAGGAGCCGGCTTGCTGGCGATGGCGTCCGTCCAGTCAATAAATCAGCGGCTGACCCACCGCTATCGTCGGAACGCCGCCCGCAGCAAGCCGGCTCCTACAGGTTTGCGTTTGCCTTGATCCCTCATACATCCACGCACCTTGTAGGAGCCGGCTTGCCGGCGATGGGGCCCTTGGATGTTGCATCGGTCTTTCGGACGCCATCGCCAGCAAGCCGGGCTCCTACAAGGTCGGGTGTGATCTTTCGGCCTTGGCGGTGAGTTGTTCGCGGCAGTAATCGGCAAACAACTGCGCCGGTTTGGTCAACTGCCCGCGCTTCAGCCACGCCGCCACCAGCCCTGAGCCGGTGATGTCTTCGACGATGTCCACGCACACCACTTTCTGCCCGTCGTAGGTGCACTCCGAGTGCGGGCGGGTGACCAGGATCGAGAAGCCGAACCCTTGGCCGACCATGCCCCGGACCATCTCGATCGACGGTGAGCTGAACGCAATGTTCGGCGACAGGCCCAGTTCTTCGAACAGGCTGACGAAGTAGGTCCGGCTCGGTTGCACGTCCAGCAGAATCATCGGCTCCAGGCACAGGTCACGCAGGGACACTTGCTTGAGTTGGGCAAAGCGATGATCCGCCGGCAGCAAGGCATAAGGCCGCTGCGCCGGCATCAAGGGTTCAGTTTCGATGGTGGCGTCGAGGTCGTGTTCATAGAGGATCGCCAGGTCGAAGGTGCCCGAGGTCAGGCCTTGCACCAACTCCTGCTGTTCGCCGTCACGGATGCGGATTTTCACGCCGGGATACAGCGCCGAGAACCCGGCAATCAATTGCGGCAGGTACAGCGGCGCGACGGTTTCGAAGCAGCCGATGTCGATTTGCCCGGCCACCACGTCATTGTCGGCCAGGGCGTTCTGTTCGAACTCCTTGGCCATGCGCAACAGTTCCTGGGCCTTGCGGTAGAAGCGTGCGCCGCTGGGCGTCAGGGACACGCCTTGTGCGTGATGACGGATCAGCAATTGCACGCCGAAGCTGTCTTCCAGGCCTTTGATCGCCGTGGAAATGGCCGGCTGGGCGATGTACAGCTTGCGCGAGGCCTCGGCAACGCTGCCGCATTCGACGGTGGTGATGAAGTACTTCAATTGACGCAGGTTGTAGGCAGCCACGGCAAACCTCGGGGTGGATGGACTCGACATCCAGCAATTTTTGCGCCGACTGCGTCCGTTCTGACGACGGTGTTGTTGTGCCTGAACAATAACCACATACCGCACGACCGGGGAGATGGGCTGCCCAGTTTTTTCATGGTCTGCGAAGACATTTTTACTATTTTTCCTCGACACGGGCCTGGGCCACCATCCAATTCACAAGAAAAGCCCATGGAGCATCTGAACGTGTTCGAGCTTACCTACTGGCAAAACAAGGCCGCTGCGCTGGCGTTTCCCGACCAGGCCCTGATTGATGGCAAACCCCGTTCGGCGAAGTCGGGGCAAACCTTCGCCGCGATCAACCCGGCCACCGGCCAGCGCCTGGCCAACGTGACAGCGTGCGGTGATGAAGAAGTGAACGCCGCCGTCAAAAATGCGCGGCAGGTGTTCGAGGCCGGCACCTGGTCGTCGCGTTCGCCAAACGAGCGCAAGCAAGTGCTGCTGCGTCTGGCCGATCTGATCATGACCCACCGCGAAGAACTGGCGCTGCTGGATTCGCTGAACATGGGCAAGCCAGTGATGGACGCCTACAACATCGACGTGCCGGGCGCCGCCGGAGTGTTTCGCTGGTACGCCGAAAGCCTCGACAAACTCTACGATCAGATCGCACCGAGCGCGCAGAACGTACTGGCGACCATCACCCGCGAAGCGCTGGGCGTGGTCGCCGCCGTGGTGCCATGGAATTTCCCGCTGGACATGGCTGCATGGAAACTCGCGCCCGCGCTGGCGGCAGGCAATTCGGTGATCCTCAAACCCGCCGAGCAATCACCGTTTTCCGCCCTGCGTCTGGCCGAGTTGGCGCTTGAAGCCGGCTTGCCAGCAGGCGTGCTCAACGTGCTGCCGGGACTCGGCGAGCAGACCGGCAAAGCCCTCGGTTTACACCCGGACGTCGATTGCCTGGTGTTCACCGGCTCCACCGAAGTCGGCAAATTTTTCATGCAGTATTCCGCGCAATCGAACCTGAAACAGGTGTGGCTGGAGTGCGGCGGCAAGAGCGCCAACCTGGTGTTCGCCGATTGTCAGGACCTGGATCTGGCGGCCGAAAAAGCTGCGTTCGGCATCTTCTTCAATCAGGGTGAAGTGTGCTCCGCCAACTCGCGGTTGCTGGTGCAGCGTTCGATCCATGACGAGTTCGTCGAGCGCCTCAAGGCGCAGGCCGAACGCTGGCTGCCGGGCGATCCGCTGGACCCGTCGAGCAGCGCCGGGGCGATTGTCGACAGCCGTCAGACCGCGCGCATCATGAAGTTCATCGAGCAAGCCCAGCGCCAGGGTGCGACCAAGGTGTGCGGTGGTCGGCAGTCGATTTTCAACGGCTCCGACAACTTCATCCAGCCGACGATTTTCACTAACGTGACCCCGGACATGCCGCTGTTTCGCGACGAAGTGTTCGGCCCGGTGCTGGCGATCACGGCGTTCGATGACGAGGCACACGCCTTGCAACTGGCCAACGACAGCGTCTACGGCCTGGCCGCTTCGCTGTGGACCGACGACCTCAATCGCGCCCACCGCGTGGCGCGGCAATTGCGCGCCGGCACGGTGTCGGTGAACAGCGTCGATGCACTCGACGTGACGGTGCCGTTTGGAGGCGGCAAGCAGTCCGGTTTCGGCCGTGACCTGTCGCTGCACTCATTCGATAAATACACCCAGTTGAAGACCACCTGGTTTCAACTGCGCTAATAACAAAACGGAGAACTGGCGATGACCACACCACGTGAAACCCGCGACTACCAGGCCGCCGACGCTGCGCACCACATCCACGCATTCGTCGATCAGAAAGCGCTCAACGATGAAGGGCCACGGGTGATGGTCCGTGGCGAGCGCCTGCACCTGTGGGACAACGATGGTCGGCGCTACCTCGACGGCATGTCCGGGCTGTGGTGCACCAACCTCGGTTACGGCCGCAAGGATCTGGCGGCGGCAGCGGCTCAACAGCTTGAGCAATTGCCGTACTACAACATGTTTTTCCACACCACTCACCCGCAGGTGATCGAGCTTTCGGAGCTGCTGTTCAGCCTGTTGCCGGGGCACTACAGCCACGCGATCTACACCAACTCCGGCTCCGAAGCGAACGAGGTGCTGATCCGCACCGTGCGCCGTTACTGGACCATCCTCGGCAAGCCCGAGAAGAAAGTCATGATCGGTCGCTGGAACGGTTACCACGGTTCGACACTGGCGGCGACGGCGCTCGGCGGCATGAAGTTCATGCACGAAATGGGCGGCATGCTGCCGGACATCGAACACATCGACGAGCCGTACTTCTTCGCCCACGAAGGCAACCTGACCCCGGCTGAATTCGGCCTGCGGGCAGCGCAGCAACTGGAAGCGAAGATTCTCGAACTGGGCGCGGACAAGGTCGCCGGGTTTATCGCCGAACCGTTCCAGGGCGCGGGCGGGATGATCTTCCCGCCAGAAAGCTACTGGCCGGAAATTCAGCGGATTTGCCGCAAGTACGACGTGCTGTTGTGCGCCGACGAAGTGATCGGCGGCTTCGGTCGCACTGGCGAATGGTTCGCCCATGAGCACTTCGGTTTCGAGCCGGACACGCTGTCGATTGCCAAGGGACTGACCTCCGGCTACATCCCCATGGGCGGGCTGATCCTGTCGAAAAAAATGGCGCAGGTGTTGGTGGAGCAGGGCGGGGTGTTTGCCCACGGCCTGACCTATTCCGGACACCCGGTGGCGGCAGCGGTGGCCATCGCCAACCTCAAGGCGTTGCGCGATGAAGGCGTGGTGACGCGGGTCAAGGACGACATCGGGCCGTACCTGCAACAGTGCTTGCGCGAAGTATTCGGCAACCACCCGTTGGTGGGGGATATCCAGGGTGTCGGGATGGTGGCGGCGTTGCAGTTGGCCGAAGACAAAACCAGTCGCAAGCGCTTTGCCAACGAGAACGACATTGCCTGGCGTTGCCGCACGATTGGGTTTGAGGAGGGGGTGATTATTCGTTCGACGTTGGGGCGGATGATCATGGCGCCGGCGTTGATTGCCAGTCGGGAAGAGGTTGATGAGTTGGTGGGCAAGACGCTGAAAGCGGTTGATCGTACGGCGCAGGAATACGGCCGGCTCTGATGTAGCCGAAGGTCCTGCGGACCTTTTCGCGGGCAAGCCTCGCTCCTACAGGTTTATTGTCGGCCTCGGATTTTAGGCCTGACACATAACCTGTAGGAGCGAGGCTTGCCCGCGAAAGCTTTTGCCGATTCACCCCACCTCTCACCTTTTGCACAAAGCCCGTGCACCCCCGCCAACCCCGCCCTTTTACCGCGCACGCTACCCAGTTTTTTCATCACTCCCACCGACATATTTCCTAATTTTCCTTCTCCCCACCTTGGTCCAACATCGACCTCGCCAGTCAGCCGAACACTGCCCACCAAAAGGTCCATCAGAGACCACCCGTGGCAGCTCTTCTCCAAAGGCTGCTGGCCGTACTGCCCATGACAAAACTAAATCAACAGCTTTGGGAGTGCTCCATGATCAAGTCCTTGCTAACCCGCGTCGCTCATCCACTGGCGATCACCGCCATCGCCGCCACGGTCGCCACCAGCGCCCAGGCCGGCACCCTGTCCATCGGCCATACCACATGGGTCGGTTACGGCACGCTCTACCTCGCCCAGGACCTGGGCTACTTCAAGGAAGGCGGTTTGACCGTCGAGTTGCCCGTCGTCGAAGAGGCTTCGATGTACATGGCTGCGCAAGCCTCGGGCGAATTGTCCGGCTCGGCGTCGACCATCGACGAAGTACTGAAATACCGTCCGCAATTCTGCTTCAAGGCCGTAGCCGCACTCGATGACAGCCATGGTGGCGACGGTGTTCTGGTGGGCAAGGACATCAAGAGCCTGCAAGAGCTGAAAGGCAAAGCCGTGGCGGTGAACGAAGGTTCGACTTCGCAGTTCTGGCTGTCGTACTTGCTGAAAAAACACGGCATGAGCATGAGCGACATCACCGTGCAGAACATGACGGCCGACGACGCCGCCACCGCGTTCATCGCCGGTCGTGTGCCTGCCGCCGTGACCTGGGAACCGCACCTGTCGATGGTGCGTGACAAGAAACAAGGCAAAGTCTTGATCGACAGCAGCAGCACGCCTGGCGTGATTGTCGATGTGGTCGCGCTCAACTGCACGGTCATCGAGAAACAGCCGGAAGACGTCAAGGCGTTGGTCGCCGGTCTGTACAAAGCAGTGCAGTACACCAAGGACCATCCGCAGGAAGCCTACAAAATCATGGCCAAGGGTGTTGGCGGCTACCTCGCCGATCCGAAGGAGCTGGAAGCCGCCGCGCAAGGCGTGCGCTTCTACGATCAGGCCATGAGCGAAAAACTCCTGGGCTCGCCGGGCAAGCCGGGTGACAGCGAACCGTTGATCAAACTGGCCAATGAAACCGCCAGTGAATTGCAGGGCAAACCCTACAGCGTCAGCAATGACGACCTGATCGACAACCGTTTCGTCAGCCCGCTGTAGGAGGTTCGCATGTTCAAGCGCAATTCATGGCTGAGCCGTTGCATCACGCCCAAGACTGGCTTGCCGGTTTCGGTGATCTGGAGCGCGAGCGGCCTGGCCTGGGTGTTGTTGGTTGGCCTGTGGGCCGGGTTGTCTTACGGCGGCGTGGTGCCGGGCATGTTCTTGCCGACGCCGGGCGCGGTGGTCGAAGCCGCCGTGCGCCTGAGCCGCGACGGCACGCTCGGTTTGCACGTGTGGGCCAGTCTTGAAGTGGTGGTGGTCGGTTTCGTCGTTTCGTCGCTGGTGGCGGTGCCGCTGGGGTTACTGATGGGCAGCTTCCGCATCGTTCAGGCGTTCCTCGAACCGATGGTCAATTTCATCCGTTACCTGCCGGTGACCTCGTTCGTGCCGCTGTTCATTCTGTGGATCGGCATCGGTCTGGAGCAGCGGGTCTCGGTGATCATCTTCGGCGTGTTTTTCCAGCAACTGGTGATGATCGCGGACGTGTCCAAAGGCATCTCCAAAGACCTGATCAACGCCTCTTACACACTCGGTTCTAACCGCCGCGATGCGGTGTTGCATGTGATCGCACCGGCCTCGTTGCCGGGTGTGCTCGACACCTTGCGCGTGACCATGGGCTGGGCCTGGACGTACCTGGTGGTCGCCGAGCTGGTCGCCGCTTCCAGTGGCCTGGGTTACTTGAGTCTTAAGGCTATGCGCGGCTTTCAGGTGGATGTGATTTTCCTCGCCATCGCGATCATCGGCCTGTTGGGCCTGGTCACCGATCAACTGTTCCGTTTCCTTCGTCTGAGGATTGCCGCATGGGCTCAGTAACCGCCGTCAACCCGCGTATCGTCACACCGATAGCTGCCCCGGCCTACGCCGCGCCTCGTTTGCAAGTGGACAAAGTCAGCCTGCGTTACCAGAAGCCCGACGGCGGCGTGTTCACCGCGCTGGATCAGGTTTCGTTCGAAGTGCCGGATCAGCAATTCGCCGTGCTGGTCGGGCCGTCGGGCTGTGGCAAGTCGAGTTTGCTGTACCTCACCGCCGGTTTGAACGAGCCCACGGAAGGCGAGATCTACGTCGGCGGCCAGCAAGTTCAAGGGCCTGGCGCGGACCGCGGCATGGTGTTCCAGAGCTACACGCTGTTCCCGTGGCTGACCGTGCGGCAGAACGTCGAGTTCGGCCTCAAGCGTCGCGGCATGGCGGCGGCGCAGCGCAAGGACATCGTCGATTACTACGTCAACGAAGTCGGTCTCAGCGGGTTCGCCGACAACTACGCCAAGCAGCTGTCGGGCGGCATGATGCAGCGGGTGGCGATTGCCCGCGCTTTGGCCAATGACCCGCAGATCCTGCTGATGGACGAACCCTTCGGCGCCCTCGACAGCCAGACGCGCCTGCAAATGCAGCAGTTGTTGTTACGCGTTTGGGGCAACAGCAAGAAGACCGTGCTGTTCGTGACTCACGACATCGACGAGGCGATCCTGCTGGGTGACCGCGTCTACGTGATGGGCGCCAGGCCAGGGCGGATCAAGCAGATTTTGGACGTGCCGATCGAACGTCCTCGGACCCTGGACATGGTCATGGAGCGCTCATTCATCGAGATGAAACGCGATATTTTCGGGCTGCTGCATGACGACCTGGAGGAGGTGCATTGAACAACGCGACCCCTTGTAGGAGCCGGCTTGCTGGCGATGGCGTCGGTATCTTCAACGATGGTGTTGCCTGACACACCGCTATCGCCAGCAAGCCGGCTCCTACAAGGTTTGCGTTTAGGCTGGGGTTACGGCGCAGCCGGCAGGAGGAACCGCGCTATCACCGGCAGGTGATCGGAAATCCGCAACGTATCGTCCTGTCGTACCGTCGCCTCGACCCGTTTGATCCGAGGGCTGTAAAACAGGTAATCGACGGTGCGGTCCGGGCCGTTCAAGCCTGGATCATTCGGGTAGTGCGTCAGCCAACGCGCTCGATCGATGCCGCTGGCTTCATTGTTGGTCGGGATCATCGGGTACTTGTCCCACAACAGGTGCAGCGCGCTGTCGGCGGAGTAGGGCGTGCGTTGTTCGGTGGGCAGGCGTCGATATTGCCCCAACGGCAACAGGTTGAAGTCGCCGCCGATCAGCCACGGGGTGCTATGGCTTTCGTATTTGTCGAGGACTTTGGCCACCGCCGTCACCTGGGTCTGTAGCGTTTCGTCAGGTTGGGTGGCGCGGTCCAGATGGGTGTTGAGGACGGCCAACTGCCCGCCGTCACTCAACGGCAGGTAAGTGACCAGCAAGGCATTTTTCGGCTGGAACTGACGGCTGACGAAGTTGGCTGGAGCGACCGGCATTTGCAGGCGTTCGGCGTGTTCGATCCGGTAGCGGCTGAGGGTTGCCAGTTGCCGGCCGACACTGCCGAAGATGTGCGGTTGCGGCACGAAGTCGGCTTTCCAGTCGAAGGCATGGGCGCTGCACGGATAGAGGTCGGCGAGGCGCTCCTGAAGCAGTTTGAACTGGTTCTGGTAATCGCTGGCCTTGGCGCCGTCATCGAGCTCTTGCAGCAACACGAGGTCCGGTTGTTCGTCGCGAATCACCCGCGCCACTTCATCGAGGCTGAAGGCCATGTCTTCAGGCGTCGGTTTTTCGTCGTCGCCGGCGGCCAGGTCATTCCAGAACACATAGCGCTTACCCGCCAGGTACTGAACGTTCCAGGTCATCACTTTCAACGCCTGGCCGGGCACCAGTGTCGGTGCTTGAACGTTGCAACTGACGGGCAAAACTTCCTTGGCTTCGGGGCGCCAGGTCAGGCTGTAGATCAGCAAGGCAATCAGGCCGATTGCTATCAACAGGCCCAGCAGGGTGTAGCGCAGTAGTCGGGTCATGGCTCGGCTTATAGCGTTACAAAAGATGGATCCGAGCATAACCGAGAGCCGGGCCGAAGCCCACGATCAGAGCGGCCGGTCGATTTTCTCGGGAACGTCGCTGATCAGCATGAACAAACGGAACAACACCACGCTGGTGAACAGTTGCAGGAAGCTGTGGGCGCTGTCGATCAGCAGGGAAATCACCGGGTTCTGCGGTTCCGGATACACGTTGAGCGTCACACCCTTGAGCACCCACAACGGGCCCATCACACACAGGATGCACACCAGAATGCGCAGGAAATGACCGCGGGTCAGGCGCAGGCTTTCTTTCATTGCCGCCAGCGGCGCCAGGCCGCGCAGCACCAGCAGGTATTCGCTGAACGCCAACGTCACCATCAGCCAGATGCCCGGCAGGAAGTACAACGACAGGCCGAGCAGGATCATCAATGTATTGAGCGCCGTGAGCAGGGCGAAGCGCGGCCACAGGTACGCGGACCTCGCCAGCAGGTCACGGTTGCGCGGCGATTCGCCACGGCTGCGCGCGTCGAGAAACAGGATCAGGGCGGCGGTGTACAGCGGGTATACCAGCAGGCCGACGATCACGCTCACGCCGGGAAAGCTGTCCGGCACGGTGTTGTGGTCGACCACTTGTTGCAGCAGCGCTTCGAAAATCACCAGCGGCAGGCACAGCCGCACGATCTGGCTCAGATTGCGCTTGAAGAAATACAACGAGTCACGCAGTACATCGAACGGATTCATCAGTCGGTATCGCAGGTTGAAAGCAGTGGCCCACTTTAACCGATGCAGCGCGTCGGGGCGCAAACGTAAACGTTCGGTAAAGGTCATTGAAACAACTTGTTTCAGCCTCCATTAAGGTCGAGCGCCGTATCCTCCCTGGAGAAGGTCAACGATTTCCCCGGCAATCTACGAGGTCGCCATGAACACCGAAGAGCAAACCCTGATCGATGGACTGTTTTCCCGGCTGCAACAGGCCGAAACGGACGCAGCCCCGCGCGATGCCCTGGCCGAGACGCGGATCAAGGAACATCTGGCTCGCCAACCCGCGGCGGGCTACTTCATGACCCAGGCGATTCTGGTGCAAGAGGCAGCGATCAAGAGCCTCGACGCACAGAACAAGCAACTCACCGAGCAAATCCAGCAATTGCAGGCCGAACTGCAATCGGCCAAGTCCCAGGCACCTGCTCCGGCGCCGAGCAGCGGTGGGTTCCTGTCGAGCATTTTCGGTGGCAGCTCCCGTGAAACGCCTGCGCCAAGTGCACCGCCCTCCAGCGGCGGCTGGCGTGAGCCGGGACGGCCGTCGTTCAACGCGCCGCAGCCACAGCAGAATTTCGGTGCACCGCCACCGCAGCAGAACTACGCGCCGCAACAGCAGGCGCCGGCGGTTGGCAGCGGTTTCCTCGGCGGCGCGCTGAAAACTGCAGCGGGTGTGGCGGGTGGCGTGATGCTGGCACAAGGCATCAGCAGCCTGTTCCATCACAACCAGCAGCCGGAAGTGGTGGAAGTGATCAAGGAAGAGCCGGCGCAGGTCAACGACCACGGCGGTGACAACGGCTGGGGCGACGACCAGCGCGTGGCTGACAACTCCCAAGACTATGCCGACACCGACTACAACGATGACAGTTCATCGTTCTTCGGCGGCGACGACGATTCCTTCGTCTGACACGCCATTCGTCCGGAGCGCTGCGGCCCTCCGGGCCGATTATTCGCGGAACAATCCTCCAGGCTGGCATACTGGGCAACTTTTCGGGCCCGGTGCCTGATCCCGCCTGCGCGAAAGAGGATGCACGGTGAAAAAAATTGCAGTGTTCGCCGACGTTCAAAACCTCTATTACACCGTGCGCCAGGCCTATGGTTGCCACTTCAACTACGCCGCGCTGTGGGCTGATATCAGCAAGCAGGGCGACATCGTCGAGGCCTATGCCTACGCGATCGATCGAGGCGACAGCAAACAGCAGCAGTTCCAGCAGATCCTGCGCAACCTCGGCTTCACCGTGAAGCTCAAACCCTACATCCAGCGCAGCGACGGCTCGGCCAAGGGCGACTGGGACGTGGGCATCACCCTCGACATCATGGACGCCGCCGATCACGTCGACGAAGTGGTGCTGGCCTCCGGCGACGGTGATTTCGACATGTTGCTGGAGCGCATCATCGCCAAGCACGGCGTACAAGCGGTGGCCTACGGCGTACCGGGCCTGACAGCCAACTCGCTGATCCGCGCCGCCAGCCGCTACGTGCCGATCGAAGGCGCGTTGCTGCTCAAGAATTGATTTTTACGGAGTTGAAACAGGTTTGGAACGCATAGCAGTCATCGACTTTGAAACCACCGGGATCTCCCCGAGCAGCAGCTGCCGGGCCACGGAAATTGCCGTGGTGATCCTTGAACAGGGGCGCATCGTCGAGCGTTACCAAAGCCTGATGAACGCCGGCGTACGCGTCCCGGCCTTCATCGAACAACTCACCGGCATCAGCAACGCCATGCTGCGCACCGCGCCGTCGGCGGAACAGGTGATGAACGAGGTCAACGAGTTTGTCGGCACCACGCCGCTGCTGGCGCACAACGCCGCGTTCGACCAGAAGTTCTGGGACTTTGAACTGGGGCGGATCAAGCGTACGCGGTTGCAGAACTTCGCTTGTTCGCTGCTACTGGCCCGCCGATTGATGCCGGCTGCGCCGAATCACAAGCTTGGTACGCTCACTACCTTCGCCCAACTGCCTGACACCGGTAAAGCTCACCGGGCGATGGCCGACGCAGAGATGGCGGCCAACCTGACGGCGCATCTGGCGCAGGAATTGCGGCAGAAGCATGGGTTACGCGAGTTGTCCCATGATCTGCTGGTCAGCTTGCAGAAAGTCCCGGCGGCCAAAATCAATGAGCATCTCAAGCGCCATCGCGGGTTTTAAGTTCTGCGGTGTTCGGACGGGCCTCTTCGCGGGCAAGCCTCGCTCCTACGGGTACGATGAAATCCTGTAGGAGCGAGGCTTGCCCGCGAAGACGTCATCCGCATCACTACTTACCGTTCCCCTCCAACTGTCCCAACGGCACGCGCTTCTCTATCGCGCTCGACAACACAATCGACGTCTTGCTGAACCCGAACGTGGCAATCCGGTTGATCAGCTCTTCCAGCTCCGGCATCGAGCCCACCGCTGCTTGCATGATCACGCATGGATCACCCGTCACCCGGTGGCATTCAGTCAGCTGTGGGATTTTGATCAGGTCGTCGTAGGTTTTCTGATTCCCGTGCTGGTTCAGCCGCAGTTCGATCACGCACTGGATCGGCAGCCCCAGCTTGGCCATGTCGACTTTCGCCTGATAACCGGTAATCACCCCGCTGGCCTCAAGTTTGGCCACGCGCTCGGCCACGGCCGGGGCGGACAGGTTGACCTTGCGTGCGAGGTCGGCGTAGGACGCACGACCGTTTTCCAGCAGGGCGCTGAGGAGCATGCGGTCGTATTTATCCATGAGAGAATTCCTGAAAAATGGCTGACTTTCGAAAACACGGTATATAGCGCTGATCTCCGTGATTTGAAAAGTGTACCGGCGCTATAAACAGGTTTTGTAACTTATTTTCTGCTGTTCGCCTTTCTAGAATAGCTGTTCATTTGTCCTTGCCTGCGAGCTGCCCCCATGCCTGGCCTCCGTCGTTTTCCCTTGCCGTTGATCGCTGCCTTTTTCGCCTTGTACGTGATTTGGGGCTCGACTTACCTGGTGATCCGTATCGGCGTGGAGTATTGGCCGCCGTTGCTGCTCGCCGGTATTCGCTTCGTCATTGCTGGCACGTTGATGTACGCGTTCCTGCGCTGGCGCGGGGCACCGGCACCGACGTGGGCGCAGTGGAAAGCGGCGGGGATCATCGGGATTTTGCTGCTGGCGTGCGGTAACGGCGGGGTCAGTGTGGCGGAGCACATGGGCGTCGCTTCCGGCGTCGCGGCATTGGCGGTGGCGACGGTGCCGTTGTTTACCTTGCTCTGCGGCTATTTCTGGGGCGCGCGTAATACCCGTCTCGAATGGGCGGGGATTGTGCTCGGGCTGATCGGCATCGCCATGCTCAACCTCGGTTCCAACCTGCAATCGAGCCCGCTGGGTGCGATGTTGCTGATCTTTGCGGCGGCGGCCTGGGCGTTTGGTTCGGTCTGGAGCAAACACTTGCCGTTGCCCCAAGGCGCGATGGCCAGTGCCGTGGAAATGCTGGTGGGCGGCGTGGCGTTGCTGATCGGCAGTGCGATGAGTGGTGAACATCTGGAAGCCATGCCACCGATTGAAGGGTGGGCGGCGCTGGCCTATCTGACCTTCTTCGGTTCGATCATCGCCTTCAATGCCTACATGTACCTGTTGAAAAACGTGCGTCCGGCAGCGGCGACCAGTTATGCCTACGTCAACCCGGCGGTGGCGGTGTTGCTGGGGATCGTGTTTGTCGGCGAGACCATCGGCATCGAAGAAGCCTTGGCCATGCTGGTGATCATCAGTGCCGTGGTGTTGATCGGTTTGCCGCAGTGGCGCCGGGCACCGGAACGACCTGCTGCGGTGGTGCAGACAGAATCCCGTGTGAATTAGGGTAAACTGCGCGCCATTGCACACTTGTTCTGCACAACCGCGCTGAATTTTCCTACGGTAATCCCATGACTTTCGCCACCCTTGGCCTGATCGAACCCTTGCTGCGCTCTCTCGAGACGCTCGGCTACCAGACCCCGACGCCGGTTCAGGCGCAAGCCATTCCGGCGGTGCTGGCCGGTCGCGACCTGATGGCCGCCGCCCAGACCGGCACCGGCAAGACCGCCGGTTTCGCGTTGCCGCTGCTGCAATTGCTGGCCATGGAAGGGCCGAAAGTCACCGCCAACTCGGTGCGCGCATTGATTCTGGTGCCGACCCGCGAACTGGCCGAGCAGGTTCACGAAGCCGTGCGTCAGTACGCTGAGAACCTGCCACTGAGCACTTACGCGGTGTACGGCGGCGTCAGCATCAACCCGCAAATGATGAAGCTGCGCAAAGGTGTCGACCTGTTGGTGGCAACACCGGGCCGTCTGCTCGATCTGTTCCGCCAGAACGCTCTGAAGTTCAACCAGTTGCAAACCCTGGTGCTGGACGAAGCCGACCGCATGCTCGACCTGGGCTTTTCCGAGGAGCTGGGGAACATTTACCGCGTGCTGCCGAAGAAACGTCAGACGCTGCTGTTCTCCGCGACCTTCTCCGATGCGATTCGCCTGCTGGCCGGGCAAATGCTCAATGATCCGCTGAGCATCGAAGTCAGCCCGCGCAACGTTGCTGCCAACACTGTTAAACAGTGGGTGGTGACGGTGGACAAGAAGCGCAAGCCGGAGCTGTTCATCCACCTGCTGCGCAAGGGCAAGTGGAAGCAGGTGCTGGTATTCGCCAAGACCCGTAATGGCGTGGACGCACTGGTGGAAAAACTCCAGGGCCTGGGCATCAACGCCGACGGCATCCATGGCGACAAACCGCAAGCCACGCGTCAACGTGCGCTGGACCGTTTCAAGGCCAGTGAAGTGCAGATCCTGGTGGCCACCGACGTCGCGGCCCGTGGTCTGGACATTGAAGATTTGCCATTGGTGGTCAATTTCGACCTGCCGATCGTGGCGGAAGACTACATCCACCGGATCGGTCGTACCGGCCGTGCGGGTGCCACCGGGCAGGCCATTTCGTTGGTCTGCGCCGATGAAGTGAATTTGCTGTCGGCCATTGAGACGTTGACGCGTCAGACGTTGCCTCGGCAGATGGAACACGATTTCGAACCTGAGCACCGCGTGCCGGATACCGATGCCAGCGGCCAGGTGGTGAAGAAACCGAAAAAACCGAAGAAGCCGAAGACGTCCAGCGGCGGTAAGCGCAATTTGGGTAAATGGGTCGAGAGCGGGGATGCTTCGGCGCCGGAGCCTTCGATCAAGCCTGTGCGTAAGGTGCCGGTGTTTAATACTGGGCCGCGTAAGCGTAAGCCTTAATATTCGCTGCGCCGGTTAAGCCGTTTTCGCGGGCAAGCCTCGCTCCTACAGGATTTACGTCGAACCTGTAGGAGCGAGCGGTGCGGCGACCCGACTTGCCCGCGAAGGGCGCAACTCGGTCTCAAGACGTGCGCTTGAGCCACTCCACCATCCCCAAGCCCGCCGCTCGCCCACTGGCGAAACACGCGGTCAGCAGATAGCCGCCGGTCGGCGCTTCCCAATCCAGCATTTCCCCCGCGCAGAACACGCCAGGCAACTGCTTGAGCATCAAACGTTCATCCATCGCCTCGAACATCACGCCACCGGCAGTGCTGATGGCTTCGTCCAGTGGGCGGGTTTTCACCAATGTCAGCGGCAACGCCTTGATCGCTTTAGCCAACAAGGCCGGATCGGCGAAGCATTCTGCCGGCGTCAATTCGCGCAGCAGTGCCGCTTTCACGCCATCTATCCCGAGCTGGCTGTGCAGATGTTTGGACATTGAACGAGACCCGCGCGGTTTGCTCAGTGCCGCCTGAACTTTATCCACAGGCCGGCCCGGCAACAGGTCGAGGTGAATGGTCGCCGAGCCCTGCTGATTGATCGCTTCGCGGATGGGCGCCGACAGGGCGTAGATCAAACTGCCTTCAATCCCGGTGGCCGTGATCACGCATTCCCCGAGTCGAGGGATGTCGTCATTGAGACCGATCGCGATGTTTTTCAGCGGGGCGCCGGCGAATTTGCTGACCATCAATTCGCTCCAGGCCTGCACCTCGAAGCCGCAATTACTCGGCTGCAGCGGCGCCAGTCCTACGCCGTGCTGCTCCAGTGGCAGCATCCACGTGCCGTCCGAACCCAGGCGCGACCAACTGCCGCCACCGAGGGCGAGCAGCGTTGCTTCGGGCTTCAGGTTTTTTTCACCCTCAGGACTTTCAACACGCAATCCACCGTTGTTATCCCAGCCGAGCCAACGATGGCGGGTGTGGATAACTACGCCGGCCTCTCGCAGGCGTTTGAGCCAGGCGCGCAACAGCGGCGCGGCCTTCATGTCGGTCGGAAACACCCGGCCGGAGCTGCCGACAAAGGTTTCGATGCCCAGGTCATGAATCCACTGACACAGCGCCTCGGCACCAAAGGCTCGCAGCAGCGGTGCAATCTGCGGTGCCCGCTCGGCGTAGCGTGAGAGGAATGCCGGGTAGGCTTCGGAATGGGTGATGTTCATGCCGCCTACGCCCGCGAGGAGAAATTTCCTGCCTACGGAAGGCATGCCGTCGTACAGATCGACCTTGATTCCGGCCTGGCTCAACACTTCGGCCGCCATCAGGCCGGCGGGGCCGCCGCCGATGATGGCGACTTTAGGGGGGAGGGCGGCGGAAGATTGGGTCATGGAATGCGCTGCGGTTCGGCGGAATAAGCCGGGCATTCTAGCAGCCCAAATCCCTGTGGGAGCGAGCCTGCTCGCGAAAGCGGTGGTTCAGTCGACATCAATGTGACTGTTCAATCGCTTTCGCGAGCAGGCTCGCTCCCACAGGGGATTTATGTCGGGTTGAAGTGTTGATCAAAAAACAACCACCCCTTTGCAGGCTATATGCAGCATGGCCTGTAGGCCCTTTCGCTCAGGTTATCCACAGGCAGTTCCACAGGCATTGTGGGTAAAGGCGCACACCTCAATGACAACCTGATGACGCCCACACCCGCTGCGCGCTGTGATGCAGGATGCCGTGCCGCCGCGCCAGCGCCTTGCGGTCCTTGCTGTAGCCGCCGCCAATCACCCCGACCACCGGAATATCCCGCCCGAGGCAATGGCGCATCACGCTTTCATCCCGAGCAGCCACGCCTTCGTCTGTCAGCTTCAGGTAACCGAGCGCGTCGTCCTTATGCACATCGACACCGGCGTCGTACAGCACCAGGTCCGGCTGGTAGAGCGGCAGCAAATAATTCAGCGCGTCGTCGACGACCTTCAGGTAATCCGCATCACCCATGCCCTTGGGCAACGGGATGTCCCAGTCACTTTCGGCCTTGCGTGCAGGAAAGTTCTTCTCGCAGTGCAGGGAAACGGTCACCGCGTCCGGGGTGTTGTGCAGAATCCGTGCAGTCCCGTCGCCCTGATGCACGTCGCAATCGAAGATCAGCACCCGATTCACACGACCGCTTTCCAGCAGGTAATGGCTGATCACCGCCAGGTCGTTAAAGATGCAGAACCCCGCCGGGTAGTCGTAATGCGCGTGATGCGTGCCGCCGGCCAAGTGACAGGCCAATCCATGTTCCAGCGCCTGTTCTGCCGCCAGTAGCGAACCGCCGACCGCCCGCACCGTGCGCCGGGCCAGGGCTTCGTTCCACGGCAGGCCGAGGCGCCGCTGGTCTTCGCGGGACAACTCGCCGCTCATGTAGCGTTCGATATAGGCAGCGTCATGTGCGAGGGCGAGAATTTCCGGCGGGCAGAGTTCCGGGCGCAGCAGGTCGGCGTCCCGGGTCAGCCCGCTGTCCACCAGGTGATCGCGCAGCAGGCGAAACTTGTCCATGGGGAAGCGGTGGTCCGCCGGGAACTCGGGGCTGTAGTCTTCGTGGTAAATCAATGGCAGCGGCATGACGGGCTTTTATGAGTACGGCGTGTAGGAATGAGTGAACGATCCTACCAGCGATGTAGACTTGCGGCATGGAAACGGAGGGGCACGATGGAGCCGATACTGGAACTCGAGAGCGCGCGACTGCTGTTGCGGCAGTGGCGTGACGAGGATTTGCCGGCGTTTGCGGCGATGTGCGCCGATCCACAGGTGATGCGCTATTTTCCGGCACCCTTGAGTCGACTGGAAAGTGCTTCGCTGATCGGGCGGATTCGTGGGCATTTCGCCGAGCATGGTTTTGGTCTCTGGGCGCTGGAGCGCAAGGACACCGGTGCATTCATCGGTTTTACCGGGCTCGGCGTGGTCGGTTTTGATGCGCCTTTCACGCCGGCCATCGAGATCGGCTGGCGCCTGGCCCGCGAACACTGGGGCTTGGGTTACGCCAGTGAGGCGGCGTGGACCGCTCTGCGCTGCGGGTTTGACCGGGTGGCGCTGCAAGAGGTCGTGTCCTTCACCACGGAAACCAACACGCCATCGCAGAAAGTCATGCAGGCCATCGGTATGCACCATGATTCAGCCGGTGACTTCGACCACCCGAAACTCGCGGTCGATCATCCTCTGCGTCACCATGTGCTGTACCGCATCACCCGTGAGCAATGGCTGCAAACCTTGCATGGATAAGACGGCCCGGACGTTTACAATGGCGCCAATGATGGCCCTGGCCGGAAACTGAATCGACCGCCGCAGCCAAGACTGCGCGGCATTGCGATGTGTGAGGAGAGTCTGAATGAGCCAAGTGTTGGATGATCTGGTCGATTTGCTGACCCTGGAACCGATCGAAGAAAACCTGTTCCGTGGCCGCAGCCAGGACCTGGGCTTTCGTCAGTTGTTCGGCGGCCAGGTGATCGGTCAGTCCCTGTCGGCGGCCAGCCAGACGGTCGAAGTCGCGCGTCATGTGCATTCGATGCACGGTTATTTCCTGCGTCCGGGCGATTCCACGTTGCCCGTGGTGTATCAGGTTGATCGGGTACGCGACGGCGGCAGTTTCAGCACGCGTCGGGTCACGGCGATCCAGAAGGGCAACCCGATCTTCACGTGCAGCGCGTCGTTCCAATATGACGAAAAAGGCTTCGAGCATCAGGGCCAGATGCCGACGGTGGTCGGGCCGGAAAACCTGCCCTCGGAACTGGAGCTGACCCATCAGCGCGCGCACCTGATCCCCGAGCACATGCGTGAAAAACTGCTGTGCCCGAAGCCGATCGAATTCCGCCCGGTCACCGAGAAAGATCCCTACAACCCGCAGCCATCCGACCCGGTCAAGTACGTCTGGTTTCGCGCCGACGGCGCGTTGGCCGACTCCCCGGCGCTGCACAAATACCTGCTGGCCTACGCGTCGGATTTCAATCTGCTGACCACCTCGATGTTGCCCCATGGCAAGTCGGTCTGGCAGAAAGACATGCAGGTCGCCAGCCTCGATCACGCGCTGTGGTTCCATGCGGATCTGCGTGCCGATGACTGGTTGCTGTACGCGATGGACAGCCCGTGGGCCGGCAATTCCCGTGGGTTCAGCCGTGGCAGCGTGTTCAATCGCGCCGGGCAACTGGTGGCGTCGGTCACTCAGGAAGGCCTGATCCGTCACCGCAAGGATTGGGCATGAGCCTGGCCGAGGTGCGGCACTGGGTGTTCGACATGGACGGCACCCTGACGGTGGCCGTGCATGACTTCGCGGCGATTCGCGTGGCGCTGGCGATCCCGGCCGAAGACGACATCCTGACCCACCTCGCCGCGCTGCCGGCTGCTGAAGCCGCGGCCAAACATGCATGGTTGCTGGAGCATGAACGGGATCTGGCGCTGGGTTCGAAACCGGCGCCGGGTGCTGTGGAACTGGTGCGCGAGTTGGCGGGGCGCGGTTATCGCCTGGGCATTCTTACGCGCAATGCTCGGGAGTTGGCGCATGTGACGCTGGAGGCCATTGGCCTGGCGGACTGCTTCGCGGTGGAGGATGTGCTGGGGCGTGATGAAGCGCCGCCCAAGCCGCACCCCGGTGGCTTGTTGAAATTGGCCGAGGCCTGGAACGTGCCGGCGAGCGAGATGGTGATGGTCGGTGATTACCGGTTTGATCTGGATTGCGGAAGAGCGGCGGGGGCGCGGACGGTGTTGGTGAATCTGCCGGATAACCCGTGGCCTGAATTGACGGATTGGCATGCGGCGGATTGTGTGGTGTTGCGGGAAATGTTGTTGGCTTGAGGGACCCTTCGCGGGCAAGCCTCGCTCCTACAGAGTTACACGTAGGAGCGAGCGGTGCGGCGACCCGACTTACCCGCGAAGGCGTCATCACTGTCCGAACAAAACCTTCTGTCCCTCCGGTGACGTAAACATCCCATCCCCGTTATGCCCAACCCCGGGCACTTCGATCAATTGCTGATTCAATCCTTGCGGATGGCTGCGCTTCAAAAACTCAAAATAATTGCGCCCGCGAATCAATCGATTAGCGCCCTGGGCTTTCGCCTCACAACTTTTATCCAGCGCCGGATGGTTCGGATCAATGTCCTGCTGCCCCAGTAGATAAACGATGTCACGCTGAACGTAGTTTTCCTCCAGTTGTGCGGGTTTTTGTCCTTCTGCGTAAGCAGGCAAATCTGACAGGCCGTACTTCCAGCGATTGAACGCCGGGCAGCCGGCGTGACTGAACGCCACTGGCCGCCGCTCATCGAAATACGCGTAGGAAGACGGGTTGGCGATGACGTAGCGCAGGTGCACGCCAGCCGCCTTGAGCTCCGGTTGATCGTGACTCAACAACGCATAACGTTGAACCACCTGAGCACCGCCCGAGTGGCCCGCGATGACGACATCCTTCACGTCCGGAAACTGTCGACGATCGCCGAGCCGGGCGATGATCTGGTCGAGCGCCGCGTAGGAACTCAGGGCAAACGGAGCGGTGGATAAACCGCCGGCCATCCAGTCATTGCCTTGCCAACGCAACACGGTGTCGGCGACTGGATGGAGTGCTACGTCGGTTTCATTGAGAAACTGCGGAGCGATCACCAACGTATTGGCGCTTTGCCCGGCTTGCTCTGCCGCCCGCTCGGCACTCTGGCGGTAGGTTTCAGCATTGCGCAACCGACCATGGATGATGATCAGCACGCGCTCGATTTTCGCCGGCGCCGGGCCGATGCCCACCGCTATCTCACCTTCTTTCAACAAGAGTCGGCCGGGGCTGATCTCCTTGACCCCATGCTCGGCAGCCTGGGTACAGGTGCAAGTAAACAACAACATCAACAACCACTTTTTCATTTACAGATTTTTCGCCGCAAAGGTATCGCACTGGCCCACCTGGCCTTGCGCAAATCCGGTTTTGAACCAGCGCACCCTTTGCGCCGACGTGCCATGGGTAAACGAGTCCGGCACCACGCGACCCTGGCCTTGCTGCTGCAAGCGGTCGTCGCCGATGGCGTTGGCGGCATTCAAGGCTTCTTCGATGTCGCCCGGCTCCAGCCAGTTCAGGCGTTGCTGTGCATTGTTGGCCCAGACACCCGCGAGGCAATCCGCTTGCAGTTCCTGACGCACCAACAAACCACCGTCACCTTCCATTTGCCGGCCTTGCTGACGGGCGGCCTGAATTTTCGCGGAAACACCAAGCAAGGTCTGAACATGGTGTCCGACTTCGTGAGCGATCACGTAGGCCTGAGCGAAATCACCCGCAGCGGCAAAGCGTTGCGACATTTCCTGGAAGAAACTCATGTCCAGGTAAACCTTCTGGTCTGCTGGGCAATAGAACGGCCCGGTCGCCGAGGTGGCCAGGCCGCACGCCGAGTTCACCCGGTTGCTGAACAGCACCAGCGTAGGGTCTTTATACTGTCGGCCGGCCTGCTGGAAAATCTGGCCCCAGGTGTCTTCGGTGTCACCGAGGATCGAACGGACGAATTCCGCCCCTTCATCATTGGCTGGCGGTGCCTTGCGGGTTTGCGTCGGTGCCGGTGCCGATTGCTCGGTCATCTGCCCGGTGAGTTGGCCGAGGATCTGCAACGGGTCCTGGCCGGTGATCCAGCCGATCCCGACAATCAGAATGATTGCGGTCAGGCTCAGGCCCTTGCCGCCACCAAAACGCATCCCGCCGCCACCACCGCCGACATCATCACCACGGGCATCGACCACGTTGTCGCTGCGTCGGCCTTTTTTCCATAGCATGTGGGAATCCTCTGATTATCGTGGGGATGAGTGTTGCTGGTGAGTGGGAGCGGCGCCAGTCCGGTCGTCCGGCTTTTATGCGGGCGGGAACATTACTGAGTGTATTGAACGTGGATAGCCCATCGAATTCCGTCAGGTGATGGGTTTTTTATGACGTCAGGGCGAACGCCCTATGACTTGTAGGAGCCGGCTTGCCGGCGATGGCGATCTTATGGACGCTATCGCCGGCAAGCCGGCTCCTACGAAAAGCAGTCCGGTGCTTACCGGTCGAATGCATCCCACACTGGCGCAAAGTCAGGGCTGACCAGTCGTTCGCGTTTCGACAACCCGGCAATCAACGCCCGGTCTTCGTCATCGAGCTGGACCTCAAGCGAGGCCAGGTTGGCCAGTTGATTAGCCTCGCTGCTGGCCTTGGGGATCGCCGCAACGTTCGGTTGATCAAGCAGCCATTTGAGTGCCACTTGTGTCGGCAGAACCCCGTGTCTGGCGGCGATCTGCTGGATTTGCGGGATGTCCGAGACCTTGTTGCGGGCCAGCGGCGAGTAGGCCGTCAGTGCCAGGTCATGTTGACGGGCGTAGTCCAGCAGCGCGTTTTGTCCGAGCAACGCGTGGTATTCAACCTGAATGGCTGACAGCGGTGCGCCCAGTTCTTCGACGACTTTGCGCAGCAGCGGCAGCGGAAAATTCGCCACGCCGATATTGCGCGCCAGGCCTTGCTCCTTGAATGACACCAGGGTTTCGATCGTGCGTGGCAGGTCCCAATCGGTGGTCGGCCAGTGGATCATGAACAGGTCAACGTAATCGCTGCGCAAGGCCTTGAGGCTGCGGTCCATGGAATGGCGCATGGCATCGGGTTGCAGTTGATCCCACCAGACTTTGGTGGTGACGTGGATCTGCTTGCGAGGCGTAGGACTGTTCACCAGCGCCTGACCGACGGCCTCTTCGTTGTTGTAGGCGGCAGCGGTGTCGATGTGCCGATAACCCAACTTCAACGCCTGTTCAACGGCGCGTGTGCATTCTTCGCCGAGCATCGGCCAGGTGCCGAGGCCGAGTTTGGGCATGTTCAAACCCTGTGCATTAACGATGCGCTGCATGGTCGATCTCCTGTTCGTAAGCAGTGATGCCGGCGATATGTCGCGCGGCGATGTAGCCGAACGTCAGTGCCGGGCCGAGATTAATGCCGCCGGCGGGGTAATGCCCGCCCATGATGCTGGCCATGTCACCGCCTGCGGCGTACAGCCCGGCGATGGCCTGGCCGGATTCGCCGAGGACCTGGGCGTGTTGATTGACCTTGAGCCCGGCGAAGGTGCCGAAGCAGCCGGGCTGGACCTTCACCGCGTAAAACGGCCCTTGCTCGATGGGTGCGACGCACGGGTTGGGTTGCTGCAAGGCGTCACCCTGTTTGCGGTTGTAAGGCGTCGAACCGCGACCAAACAAGGGGTCTTCACCGTTGCGCGCATGCTGGTTGTAGTCCGCCACAGTGCTGCGCAAGCCGTTCGGGTCGATGCCGCAGGCGTGGGCCAATTCCTCGATCGTGGTGCCGGTTTTCAGATAGCCGCTGCGGATAAAGGATGACAACGGAACCGGAAACGGCCGAGAGATGCCCAGTCCATATCGGCGTTGAAAACCATGGGTGCAAATCAGCCAGGAGGCAACCTCTTCGCCGGCAGGCGCAGCGGCAACCATGGCCGTTACATAGTCGTAGTAGCCGTTCGCTTCATTGACGAAGCGCTGGCCGTTGCTCAGTACGCCGATGATCCCCGGTTTGCCCCGCTCGATGATGTGCGGGAAGTGACCGATGCTGCCATCCCTGTGTGGCACATGCGAAACCGGCGCCCACGCTACGGGAGAGGCCATGTCGGTGTTGACCCGTGCCCCGGCGCTTTCGCCCAGGCGCAAACCGTCACCGGCCACGCCGAGGGGGGGTAGCGCCCAGTGTTCGTTGCCGGTCGGTGTGCGCGGGAACAGTGCCTTGCGCCGCTCGATGTCATTGGCAAACCCTCCGGCCGCAAGCACCACAGCCTTGCGCGCATGGATGCGGACCTTGCCCTTGGCGGTGCTCACCAGCGCGCCCCGGACCTGATCGCTTTCGCGAAGCAACTCGCTGACAGGCGCTGATTCCCAGAGCAGTACGCCAAGGTCTTCGGCAGATTTTGCCAGGCGTGCGACCAGCGCCACGCCGTTGACCAGTTGCATCGCCCGGCCATGCACAATCAGGTCGAGCAGGTGCCGGGTGAAGCGCCGGGTGACGTGCCACGCGGCGGGCACCGAACGGGTCAGGTTGAGAAACGCGGCCAGGTCCGCCCCCGCCATGATTGGCATGCCCATGAACGAAGTTTCCCGCATGGTTTTGCGAAGACGCCTCAGCAGCTTGCCGACTTTTCGCCCGTCATAGGGCGCAGCAATCACCGAACGTCCGCCCGTTCCGGCACCGGGCGTATCGCCATGTATGTCGGCGATGGCATTGCCATCGGCGAATTGCAGCGAGGTGTGCTGTTCGAAAAAGGCGACCATCCGTGGGCCCGCCTCAAGGAACGCATCGATCATTGCCGGTTCGTAACGCTCACCGAGTTCATGCTTGAGATAGGTGCGCGGCAACTCGACGTCTTCGACGATGCCGGCGCGGCGGGCCAGAGGATTGCACGGCACCCAGGCCCAGCCGCCGGACCACGCCGTGGCTCCGCCGAATACCGGGTCTTTCTCCACCACGATGACTTTCAATCCGTGCCATGCAGCGGTGACCGCTGCCGATAACCCGGCTGCACCGGAGCCGACGACCAATACATCGCAGTCGATGTCTGGAGAGCTGTGGGATTCGGCAGGCATTGTTTAAAACTCCAGTGCATATTTTTAGAATTGGATTCCAGAAAATATAGCGACGTGAATCCGCTCGGCAACCACTCTGCCGATAAAACGGGCGGTTACCGAACAAGCAGTTCCAGATTTCGCATTAGGCAGTTTGTCTTCTAGAATCGGGCAAATTTCAGGCGGAACCTTCCATGGCCGGCAGTCAGATCGAACGTGTTTTCAGCGTGCTGGAAAGCCTCACCAGTGACCCTCGCGGCCTGCCGATGCAGACGCTGGCAGAGCAACTGGACATCCCTAAAAGCGCGACTCATCGCTTGCTCGCCGAGCTGATTCGGCTGGGTTACGTGCGGCAGAATCCGGATAACCTGCGCTATCACTTGTCGACCAAACTGGTGGCCATGGGGTTCCGTTATCTGTCGGGAAGCGGCGCCGATATCGTGCAGCCAGTGCTTGATCGCCTGGCCCAGGAAACCGGCGAACTGGTGCGCCTCGGGGTCATCGAGGGCGAGCGTCAAACCTGGATCGCCAAGTCCCAGGGCGCCCGCTCCGGCCTGCGTTACGACCCGGACATGGGCCGTGATGCGCCGCTGTTTTACACGGCGTCGGGCCATGCGTGGCTGGCGTGCATGAGCGATGCCGAAGCGTTGTCGCTGGTGGAACGCCAGGGCGGCGAGCGGCCAAAAGACCTCGGGCCGAACGCGCCGCGTTCCAACATTGAATTGCTCGAGCGCCTGCGTCTGGCGCGGGAGCAGGGCTACGCCTGGGTTGAAGAGAGCTCGGCCGTTGGCACTTCGGCGATTGCGGCGGTGGTGCGTCACCCGAGCGATGGGCGAGTGATCGGGGTGTTGAGCATTGCCGGGCCGAGCGCGCGGATGCCGGGGGCGCGGCTGCATGAGTTGGCGCCGTTGTTGTTGAGATTTGCCGAAGAGTTGTCGGCGGCGAGTCTCGCGTCGGAGTTCTTCAGTTAACCACCGCCGCATAGGAAACCCTGTGGGAGCGGGCTTGCTCGCGAATGCGGTCTATCAGCGCATAAATGCTGCGACTGACACACCGCATTCGCGAGCAAGCCCGCTCCCACATGGATCTTTGTTCGCCGGAAAGTTGTGCGTTGTTCGCACGCTTTCGTGAATCGCTTGTGTAAGAATCTGGAACCAGGTTCTAAATTGTTGAGGGTCAATCAACAATAATCACAAGAGGACCGCACCATGACTTCGCCCGTTCGCATCGCTCTGATCGGTGCCGGCAACATGGGCCAGCAGCATTACCGGCATCTGCACACCCTGAAGGACGCGACCCTGTGCGCGGTAGCCGACCCTGGCCCGCAAGCGGCAGGCCTCGCCGCCGAATGGGGCGTGGGGTATTTCGCCGATCACCGTCAGATGCTGGAGCAGGTGAAGCCGGACGCGGTCATCGTGGCCAACCCGAACACGCTGCACGTCAGCACCGCGCTCGATTGCCTGGCTGCCGGCGTGCCGGTCCTGCTGGAAAAACCGGTCGGCGTGCACCTGGATGAGGCGCGCGAGTTGGTAGCCGCCTCGAAAGCCACCGGCGTCCCGGTGCTGGTCGGCCATCATCGTCGGCACAATCCACTGATCGTCCGCGCCCGCGAACTGGTGCAAAGCGGTTCTTTGGGACGGCTGACGACGGTGACCGCGCTCTGGCAATTGCGCAAACCCGACAGTTATTTCGAAACGCCGTGGCGCCGCGAACCAGGCGCGGGAATGTTGCTGACCAACCTGATCCATGACCTCGATCTGCTGCGCCATCTGTGCGGCGAAGTGCGGCAGGTTCAAGCGATCACCAGTAATGCCGTGCGCGGGTTTGCCAACGAGGATTGTGCGGCGGTGTTGCTGCAATTCGACAACGGCGCTCTGGGCAGCCTGACCGGTTCCGACGCGGTGGCGGCGCCCTGGAGTTGGGAGCTGGATTCCGGGGAGAACCCGGTGTATCCGCGTCAGGCGGATCAGCCGTGTTACTTGTTGGCCGGTACCGGCGGCGCGTTGAGCATTCCGCAACTCAAGCGCTGGCATTACGCCGACGCTGATGGGGGATGGCATCAACCCTTGTTGCCGATGCATGAAAGCGTCAACGCCGATGAAGCCCTGGGTTTGCAGTTGCAGCATTTCGTGCGCGTGGTGCGTCGGGAAGTCGAGCCGTTGGTCAGCGCTGCCGATGCGGCACGCACACTGGCGTTGATCGAAGCCATCCGCGAAGCCGCCGAAACCGGTCGCGCCTGCACCCCTGTGCTGATCGAGGAATGAACATGAATGAACGGATCTTTTCCCTGGCCAGCCTGACGGTACTGGAGTTGTCACCGCCGCAGATGGTGGACGTCGCGGCACGTGCCGGGTACAGCCACGTGGGACTACGCCTTGAGCCGGCGACACCCGAAGAACATCACTTTGCGCTGGTAGCCGATGTCGGTTTGCGGCGTGAGACGCTGGCGCGGCTGCGCGACACCGGTATTCGTGTGCTGGATGTTGAAATCCTGCGTCTTAAACCGGACACCGTCGTCGCCGACTTCGAGAAAATTCTGGCAGTCGGTGCGGAGTTTGGTGCCAGTGAATTGCTGGTGGCGGGTAACGATTCTGACGAGCAACGGCTGACGGAAAACTTCGTCCGGCTCTGTGATCTGGCGGCGCCTTACGGACTGCACCCGCACCTGGAGTTCATGCCCTGGACTGATGCGCGCAATCTTGAACAAGCGGTGCGCATTGTCGAAAACGCTGATCGTGAAAACGGCGCGGTATTGGTCGATGCTTTCCATTTCGACCGCTCAGGTTCTCGGCTGGAAGATCTGGCCAAAGTCGCCCCGTCACGGTTACGGTATGCGCAGTTGTGCGATGTGGCGGGGCCACGACCGACGGACATGGCGGAGATTTTGCGTCAGGCCCGCAACGAGCGACGTTTTCCAGGTGATGGCGATTGTGATCTGGCGGGGTTGTTGCAGTGTTTGCCGGCCGATATTCCGCTAAGCCTGGAGATTCCAACGGTGAAGTTGTTGGAGCAGGGCGTGAGCGGGTTGCAACGGGCGCAGATGGCGATGGATAAGGCCCGGGAATTGTTGGCAAGAATCTAGAAGGTGCTGCGCACCTGTTCGCGGGCAAGCCACGCTCCTACAAGGAATATGGATAACCCTGTAGGAGCGAGGCTTGGTCTGGGCGGCACTCCGACGAAGCTTTTGACTTTCGATGTAAAAAAGGATCCCCAATGACCGTCAGCACCCCGCTCTCCGGCGTAAACCAACCCTTCAAAGGGATTTTGCTGATCGTCTTCGCCACCTTTCTTTTCTCCAGCCATGACGCCTTGTCGAAATACCTTTCGGGGTTCTATCCGATTGTCATGGTGGTCTGGGCCCGGTATGTGGTTCACACCTTGTTGATGGCCGGGATTTTTCTGCCGCAATCCGGGCTGCGAGTCCTACGCACCAAACGACCGTTGCTGCAGTTGCTGAGGGCGTTGTGCCTGTTGGGCACCAGTCTGTTTTTCACCACCGGCTTGCAGTACATCCCGTTGGCCGAAGCCACCGCGGTCAACTTTCTTGCACCGGTCCTGGTGACTGCGCTGTCGGTGCCGCTGCTGCGTGAGCGCGTCACCCGTGGCCAATGGATTGCGGTGATTTGCGGATTTGTCGGCGTGTTGATAATCGTCCACCCCGGCGGTGATCTGTTCACGCCAGCGGTGCTGCTGCCGCTCTGCTCGGCGCTGTTTTTCTGCTTCTATCAATTGCTCACCCGCAAGCTCAGCAGCGTCGACAGCCCGACCACCAGCAACTTTTTCGCCGGGTTGTGCAACACCCTGGTAATGAGCGCGCTGGTGCCGTTCTTCTGGCAAGTGCCGAGCCTTGGGCATGGATTGATGATGGTGGCGCTGGGCGCGTGCGGGATGACCGCGCATTTGTTTCTGACTCAGGCATTCCGCTACGCCGCCCCTGCGCTGTTGGCGCCGTTCGGCTATTGCCAGATTGTCTTCGCCGGTTTGCTCGGCTGGTTGCTGTTTTCCCACACGCCGACCCTGACCACGGTGGTCGGGATCGCGGTGATTTGCTGCAGCGGTTTGGCGGCGGCCTGGCAGCAAAGCCGTCGCTGAACAGGGTCAGAATCTGAAGCGCACCACCAGGTTTTGCAGGCCGGTCGCCAGTTGCGACAATTCCTGGCTGGTGGCGCTGGTCCGGGTCGAGGCGTCGGCACTTTCCAGCGACAGGTCGCGGATGTTCAGCAAATTGCGATCCACCTCGCGGGCCACTTGCGCCTGTTCCTCT
This sequence comes from Pseudomonas sp. BF-RE-22, assembly GCF_019956155.1. Classification (NCBI taxonomy): domain Bacteria; kingdom Pseudomonadati; phylum Pseudomonadota; class Gammaproteobacteria; order Pseudomonadales; family Pseudomonadaceae; genus Pseudomonas; species Pseudomonas sp. BF-RE-22. The sequence continues at coordinate 202,021 of NZ_JAHBDD010000087.1, forward strand.
GACGCGCTGGCGATCACCAGATTACGTTCATGGATCTGCTCCATGGCCCGGGTGATTTCTGCCAGTGCCAGACCCGCCTGTTCGGCAATCGTCAAGGTATCAGCGACGCGCTGACTGTTGTCGTGCATCGACAGCACCACGCTGTCGGTATCGCCCCGCACCCGGCCAATCATCTGCTCGATTTCGCGGGTCGATTGCTGGGTGCGATGAGCCAGCGCCCGTACTTCATCGGCCACCACTGCAAACCCACGCCCGGCTTCCCCGGCGCGGGCGGCCTCGATGGCGGCATTGAGCGCGAGCAGGTTGGTCTGTTCGGCGATGGCGCGGATCACGTCCAGCACCTTGCCGATTTCCCGGGATTGCTCGGCCAGCGTTTGCACCTGTTGCAGAGCGAGGCCGGCATTGCCGCTCATCGCCTGAATCGAATCCAGTGTCTCAATGACCCGCGTCTGGCCCTGGTTGGCTTGCTGCGTGGACAGGCGAGTGCTGTCGGAAGTCGACACCGCGTTGCGTGCGACTTCTTCCACCGCGACCGTCATCTCGTTGACGGCCGTGGCGGCTTGTTCGATTTCATTGTGTTGCTGTTGCAGCCGAGCGGAATCCTGCCGAGTGTTCTGATTCATCTGCAGCGCAGCCGCCGCCAATTGCGTCGAGGTGCCGCTGATCAGTTGCAGGGTTTCGCGCAGGCTGGTTTGCATGGCCGACAAGGCCTTGAGCAAACGTGCGGTTTCATCGCTGCCGTGGCTGTGGATCGGTTTACTCAAGTCCCCGGCGGCGACTTGCTCGGCCACGGCGACAGCCTGACGGATCGGAACGACGATGCTGCGAATCAGCAGCCAGGCCAGGCACAAAGTCAGGAGCGCAACGGCGATCAGCGCACCGATCACGGTGAACTTCACCTGGTTGTAAAGCGAGTCGGCCTGGTTGGCCGACAGGCTGACTTCATTGGCGGCAAGGGCCATCAATTCGGCGAACTGGTCACCGGTCTGGGTCGAGTACTCCTGGATTTTGCCGTTGAGCAGCGCGGTCATGTCTTCGCTGCGGTTCTCCCGCGACAGCGCTTCGTATTGCGCCAACGCCTGACGGTAACGGGTGACGGTGGCGACGAACTTTTCGTACGGCTCCCGGTTGTAATCACCGACCAGCGGGGTGAATTTTTCCAGCGTCTCGCCCAGCCAGCCTTGTACTTGATGCAGGCGTGTGACGGTAGCATCGAGCACTTTGGGGTCGCGGTTGAGTGCCATGCGCAGGCTGAGTACGCGAATGCTCAGGACGTAGTCGCGGATTTCACCCAGGTAGCGAACGCTCGGCAGGGAGATGTTTTCCGTGTGCTGGCCGGTGGCGCGGACCTGCGCAACCTGTTTGAGGGCGAACAATCCCTGCAACAGAACCAGCAGGGCGATAACGCCGAAGCTGATCACGGCGCGTTTGGCAATGCTCAAGTGACCTGGCGACATGGTGGGTCTCTGTGGTGTTGAGAAAAAAGGGGGCATTCATAAATCCTGCGCATAAAAAAACGCAGGCCCGGGGTCAGGCCTGCGTTTGGGGTGTATCAGTTTTCGACTGTAGGAATCTTGCGCGGCGCCATGAAGTACATCCAGGTCAGCGCGATGAAGTACATCGCCGGAATTATGGTGAACAGCACGGTGTAGTTGTTGTTGGTGATGGTCAGAATGTGGCCGACCAACTGGGTCATGAACATCCCGCCGATCGCGGCGCACATGCCGCCGAAGCCGAACACCGTACTCATCATGTGTTTAGGCGTGTAGTCCATCACCAGGCTCCAGATGTTCGCGGTCCAGGCCTGGTGTGCACCGATGGCCAGGGAGATCGCAAACACCGCCACCCACAGGCTGCTCGAACCGGCGGCCATGACCACGCCGATGATGCAGCAGGCGAACAGGAACATCGACATCAGGCGCGCCTTGATCGGGTTGATCCCGCGGCCGATCAGGAACGAGGACAGGATGCCGCCGCCAACGCTGCCGAAGTCAGCGGTGAGGTAGATGATGATCAGCGGGATACCCATCTGGGTCACGTTGATCCCCAGGTTGTATTGCTGATTGAGGAACGGTGGCAGCCAGTACAGGTAGAACCAGAACACCGGCGCGGTGATCGAGTAGGCGAGGGCGAAGGCCCAGGTGCCACGCATGCGCAGGATTTTGGAGAACGGTACGCGGGATTGTTCCGGTTCGACTTCCTTCTGGATGTAGTCCAGTTCCGATTGTTTAACGCTTGGGTGATCTTCCGGGTTGAAGTACTTCAGGCCCCAGAACAGCAGCCAGATACCGCCCAGCGACGCCATGCACAGGAACGCGGCCTGCCAGCCCCACACGTGCAGGATCAGTGGCAGCAGCATCGGGGTGAACATCGCACCGACGTTGGTGCCGGCGTTGAAGATGCCGGTGGCCACGGCGCGTTCGCCGGCCGGGAACCACAACCGCGTGGTTTTCACGCAAGCCGGGTAGTTGGCGGCTTCGGTCAGCCCGAGGATAAAGCGGCAAACCATGAAGCCGACCGCTGATGTGGCCAGGCCGTGGGCGCCGGTCGCCAGGCTCCAGAGCAGCACCGCGCAGAAGAACACGCGCTTCACGCCGACCCGGTCGATCAGCCGGCCTTGCAGCACGAAACCGATGGCGTAGCCGACCTGGAACCAGAAGTTGATGTTGGCGTAATCCATCGCCGTCCAGCTCATTTCCTTGGCCAGGATCGGCTGCATCACGCCCAGTGCGGCACGGTCGATGTAGTTCAGGGTGGTGGCGAAAAACACCAGCGCCAGCATGCCCCAACGGGTCTTGCCGACGGCCATGGCGCCGCGGATTTTGTCGCCGATGCCACCGACGGCAGGAGTCGTGGAGGAACGCTCCACGGGAGAGCTTTGAGAAGGAGTCATGTAGGCCACCGATTATTTTTATGTGGTGTTCTGAGTCTTGGGTCACCGAGACCGATGGTTGTGACCGGACTCAATGTGTAGTGGATGGTGGGCAGTGGACGAAAAATCGTCAATTCGCCAAAGGCCATTGTGTTCGATAATCGCACGGAAAACTAACCGGATAGTACACTTTGAATTGCTGTGCTCGATACTACAGCCAATAATTTACTCCATGAAAAACGCGGTCCCTGTAGGAGCCGGCTTGCCGGCGATGGCGTCCGCGAAATCGCCATCGCCGGC